>JBILRJ010000012.1:0-24104 GCA_044372695.1 Spirosomataceae bacterium | reverse complement strand
CACCAATGCTAATTTCCTTCCAAGTGTCTTCTTCAAAAGGGATATCATTGGAAATGACCAAATTGGGTCGAAAGCGCATCAAATTAAACGCTCCTACCTGCTCGCTTAAATCTTTGGCAGAAGCCTCAGTACATACCAAAATGGGCAATGAATCGGCAAATGAAGTGTATTTTGATATATCTGTATGATGTTTATGATCTGTTTGTCGAGAAGAAGCTGAATCCATCATGACCAAACGAACAGGAATCTCCAATAAATCTGAAAAGAAATCTGAAAAATCTTCCAAGACAAGTTGGGCATCCACCTCATCCTCCCAAATTTTCACTGGAATTTTTTGCCCTAATTCAGGCGTATAGCTCAAAATTTTTCGTAAATGGGATACTTTATCCAGAATTTCAATCTCTCCTTTTTGATTAATGCTCAAATGGAAACGAACCAATCCCGGGAAAGTTCGCTGAGAAATAAATTGGCCATTTGCATCTACCAACATAAATCTACGATCATTTTTTAGTCCCAAGGCATCAATATGGGATGAATCCAAAGAAATTGGCCCCAAAGATTTGATGGGATAGATATATAAAGCAGAGACTTTTGGTTGATTCATGCAACAAAATTAAAAATTTGCCCCCGCAATGTAAGCATAGCAAACAAATTATCATTGTTCTGAATATACAAAACCACACAACAATTTCAGGCAAATTAAGTATGTTTGTAACTGAAATCTATTTTAATATTACCTATGAAACAAGCAGGCATACAAATTAGCCTTATTCTGAGTATTTTTTTAATCACCTTCGGAAATATTAGCGCGCAAAGTAATCTTAGTTTAGAAGCAGCCATTGAACTTGGTCTAAAGAATCAATATTCGATTCAAATATCAAAGAAAAGGGAAGTGCAAGCACAAAACGACAATACCCTAGGAAATGCAGGTTTCCTTCCGACCATCACGGGCAGTGCTAACCAAAACTACACCGTATCAGGAATAGATCAAAAGTTTTTTGGAGGATTGAGAGCTCCATTGGTGCAATCTGGGGTCAACTCTAATTCAACAAACGGAGGAATCAACATGGCTTGGACCTTGTACGATGGAAAAGGGATGTTTATTTTACGAGATCGATTTGCAGAGCTACAAAAACTTGGGGCACAACAAACCGAAAGTACCATTGAAAATTTCATTTCCTCACTCAGTACTTCTTATTATGAAATTATCCGTCAAAACTTACGGGTGAATAATTTTAGAAAAGGTTTAGAAATTTCAAATGACCGACTTAAATTAGCCAAGGACCGTTATGAAGTAGGTCAAGGCTCTAAAGTCGATTATTATTCTGCACAAGTTGATTATAACGAAGATAAAGCCGCATTACTCGCTCAAGAGCAATCGCTGACGAACACCAAAATTGCATTTAATGCCTTATTGATTAGAAATCACGACTCCGAAGTAAATGTAAATCCGAGTATAGAACTTTTCCCTAAAATCAGTTTGCCTGAACTTAAGGCCGAAGCATTGCAACAGAATCCCATATTGATTTCAGCCATTCTAAACAAGAAAGTGGCAGAGTACGATATTATGACATTAAAGAGTCAACAAATGCCACAAATTGATTTATTGGCAGGTTACAATCTAAATTCAGTGAACAATGGAGCTGGATTTGGAGTTGAAAGAGGCACCTCCAACGTAGTTAGTTACGGTTTGAGAGCAACAATCAACATATTTGATGGCAGTAATCAAAAACGAAGAATCCAAAATGCCAAAATCAATGCTGAAATAGCTGATTTACAAATTGAAGACTTGAAAAATAACTTATTAGCATCCATTGAAAGAGCATTTGTTTCTTATGAAAATGCGTTGAATCTGATCAATCTAGAAACAGAGAATTATACGATTGCCAAGCAAAACATTGAAATTGCTTTTGACCGATTCAAGGTAGGAATCGCTACTTCCTATGAGTTAAGGGAAGTTCAACGCAATGCTGTGGCAGCAGAAACTCGTTTGATTGAAGCCAAATTTTCTGCCAAATCAGCAGAAATTGAATTAATCAGATTGAGTGGAAAGATTATCTAATTGTTGTTGGTAAAGTTCGAAATACAAACCTTTATTTTTCATTAAAGAAGCATGGTTTCCATGTTCAACAATTTTCCCGTCTTGGAGCATAAAAACCCGCTCCGCTAATTTGGCAGAAGAAATCCGATGGGATATAATCAAACAAGTCTTATCGTCCATGATCGACTTGAGATTTTCCAAAATTGTATGCTCTGTGTGCGTATCAACAGCCGAAAGACAGTCATCTAAAAGCAACATTTTGGGATTTTTGGCCAAGGCTCTAGCGATGGAAACCCTTTGCTTCTGCCCTCCAGAAAGGGTAACTCCTCTTTCCCCCAAGATGGTATCAAACTTTTCAGGAAATTCCATGATGTTATCATACACATCGGCATTCTTGGCAGCTAATTCCACTTCCTTTTGACTTAAATCATCTTGTCCAAAACGAATGTTTTCTGAAATTGAGGTAGAAAACAAAAAGACGTCTTGCGGAACAAAACCCAAATTTTTACGAACCCATTGAATGTCCCAATCTTTTAAATCGATTCCATCCAAATAAATTGTACCTAAACTAGGATCATAAAATCTGGCCATTAACTGAGCGATGGTACTTTTTCCTGAACCTGTGGACCCTAACATGGCCACCGACTCCCCTGGCTGAATTTCAAAATTCAAATCACTCAATACAGACTCGTTTTTTTCAGGATAGGTAAAACTAACACCGTCAAATTTCCAATGCCCCCTGATTTCTTTTGAAATCTGCTTCCCTGTTGCCATTTCAGAACGGACCTCTAGAAACTCGTTGATACGCTTTTGAGATGCTGCTGCTCGTTGAATTTGGGAACTTGTCCAACCCAATGCCGTAACTGGCCAGGTCAACATAAAGACGTACATGATAAACTCCGCAATATTTCCGATGCTAATTCTACCTGCCATCACCTCTTTGGAGCCGATAAAGACCACCAACAAAGTACTCAAACCTACTAACAACGAAATCAAAGGGGTAAATAAGGAATCGATTTTCACCAAATCGAGGGATTTCTTCCGATAATGCGTGGAGGCTGCTGAAAATGAATCGATGGATTCTTTTTCTCTGACAAACGATTTCAACACCCGAATTCCTGAAAAAGCTTCCTGAGCAAAAGTTGAAATACTAGACAAACCCGCTTGAATTTCTTCGGATTTTCGCATAATGAGTGAGTTGACATAAAAGATGCTCACAGATAGCAAAGGAAGAGGCAGCAATACGTACCACATCAGCGTCACGTTAACTTGGTACATGTAATAAATGACTAAGATAAAAACGGAAATCAAATTCAATCCATACATCACACTAGGTCCTACGTACATGCGAACTTTGCTGACATCTTCCGAAATTCTTGCCATCAAATCACCCGTATTCTGTTTACGATAAAACGACAAAGGCAAGGTCTGATAATGTTCATAGATTTCGTTTTTTAGTTCATACTCAATATGCCTAGACATCACGATCAAAGTTTGACGGACCAAAAACAAAAACACCCCTTTGATCAAAGCCATTAAAACAATCAGTCCACCATAAAAAAATAAGGTAGTAGCGAATACTTCATAAAAAGCTGTTTGAAGTTCAAAACCTTTGAATAGAAAATATACATGAATGGTATCTGTCACCAGATCTAAAGCAAACCGAATAAGTTGGGCAGGAACTACTCCAAAGAAATTCGAGCAAAAAGTAAATAGTATACCCAAAAAGAGCAACCATTTGTATTTCCAAAAAAACTTATTTAGATGCGAAAGAGATTTCATAGTAAATTAACTTCCTACAAAGATAGAATGTTTATCAATTAAAATTCTTAATTTTGTACTTTCAAAAACACAAGGTTCTTTATTTTCGGATGGTAAACAGGAGATTACTTAGAGTAAAAGCATTTCAACAACTATATGCTTACTACACGCAAGAGCGAGCGCAATATCAATTGGCGTTTGATGAATTAGGAAATATATTTCAACCTGATTTATCTTTAATGATTGCCAAAGAAGACCAAGCCCCCAAATTAGAGGGCTTAAAAAAATTGGCAGAAATTCAATTAAACGAACTTTTCAAATCCATTCCAACCGAAGAAACCATCCCCAAAGAGGCCAATGATGCGGCCCATTCGGCCTTCCGAGTTTATCACCAAGAGCAGCGTAAGATTGCAAGTCGTTTACAAAAAGAAATGCTAAATGAAGTAGAGAATATCTACGCTCAATACATCAAAATACTATTTTACCTACAATCTTTGTCTGCCATTGCCTTTTGGGATGAAAATAGACGATTACTTGAAAATCCGATCAAAACATCCTTGTTGGGCAAAAATAAAATTTTAGCCATTTTACCAAAATGGGTCGATCTACAAAATGAAATCAAAAAGAATCAAATTGGTTGGTCAGAGGATGAAGAAAACCGATTGAAGAAAGTTTTTATTGAGGGCATTTTACCAGACGAAAAATTCATAGAATATTTACCCAATGCAGGTAAAAGTTTTGAAGATGATTTGGAAATGATCAAATACATATTAAAAACTTTTATTTTAAAACATCCGAGCATGGCGGAATATTTTGAGGAAAAAGATTTAAATTGGCAGTTAAATAAGGATGTTGTTAAAAGTTTATCTACCAAGACCTTCAAAATTGAAGCATTGGAAGATTTAGAATTACAAAACATTGCCCTTCAATGGGATGACGATTCTGTATTTTTTGAACAGTTGTTTAAATTTGTGGTGGAGGAAGATAAAAATCTGGAAACCTGGATTGGTGATCAAACGCAAAATTGGGACAATGATCGCTTAGCAATGACCGATTTAATTCTTTTAAAAATGGCCATTGCTGAAATGATAAATTTCTCAAGCATCCCTGTAAAAGTGAGCATAAATGAGTACATTGAACTTGCAAAAGATTATTCTACTCCAAAATCTGGCCAATTCATCAACGGTGTTCTTGATGTGGTTTCTGCCAGATTAATAAAAGAAAATATAATTAAAAAATCCGGTCGAGGTTTAATCGACATAGCCAACAAATAATGATGAGCAAATCTTCCAAAACCTTTTGGGCATTTTTAGTAGGTGCCGCCACTGGTGCAGTTTTAGGTATATTGTATGCACCCGACAAAGGAGAAAATACCCGTAGTAAATTGTATTTTCAATTGAACAAATACCGAGATCAATTGAAGCAATTGATTAATGATATCGTGGAAGGCAAAGAAATTCCTGAAACCATGGCAAAATCTGAAGGAAAAAAGGTGGTCAATGACACAAAAATCAAGGCAGAAAAGCTTTTGGAAGACGTAGAAAAAATGATGAGTCAAATCAAAGCGAAGCCCTAAGATGCGAATTGTTGTAGCGATCTCACTATTTTTCATCGGTGGTGTGCTATCTTGCACCAACAAACAAAAAGAAGAAGCGAGTGCTACTGAAAATGCAATTCCCTTAGAATTAAGGCCTACTGAAGAAAAAAAGCCCATCATGCGATTTGAACGATCCTTGGTAAATCTGGGTAAAATCAAAGAAGGAGAAAAAGTTTCTTATACGTACCACTTCAAAAACAAAGGAAATCTGGCTCTGAAAATAATTAGTGTAAACGCGTCTTGCGGCTGCACGACTCCCAAATGGAGTCAAAATATCATCCAACCTGGTGAAAAAGGATTCATCAAGGTAACCTTTGATTCAAAAGGAAAAGAAGGAAAAATAATGAAGACCGTAACTGCCTACTGCAACACCCTCCCCATGGATAACTCAGTAGGTTTTAGAATTGAAGTAATTAAAACTGAAAACTCAAACAATCCATAATATGTTATTTCTACAAGCAGCAAACCCACAGATGACCCAAATTCTCCTTTTTGGAGGAATTTTTGTTGTATTTTATTTTTTCATGATTCGTCCACAACAAAAAAAGGCAAAAGAAGCGAAAAAATTCATTGAAGAACTGAAAGCAGGCGATAAAGTTGTCACCATCGGAGGCGCACATGGAACCATCGTAACCATTCGCGAAAAAACCGTTTTGGTCGAAGTTGATTCTAGCAAAGGTATTCGCATTGTATTTGAAAAATCAGCCATTTCAAAAGATGCTTCATCACGCTTAATCGAAGAATAATCGCATTATCATGACGAACAGCCTGATTCCTATCATTGGTCTCACGGGCGGAATTGGATCCGGCAAATCAACCATTTGCCGGATTTTTTCGTGTCTAGGAATTCCGGTTTTAAACGCTGATAAAATAGCGATTGAGTTAATAGAAAGTGATTTAAAAGCCGACATCATTCAATTACTCGGAAATGATTCATTCAATTCTGAAGGAAAATACCAACGTGATGAGGTTAGAAAAAAAGTTATTCAAAATCCAGCACTTCTTGATAAGCTAAATCAAATCGTTCATCCCGCTGTTCGATCATTCGTTTCAAAATGGCAAAAAGAAGAAAGTAGCGCTCCCTTTAAAATGTACGAATCCGCCTTGCTAAGCCACAAAAACAAACCCGATTTTGTTCATAAAATAATTGCGATCGACTGCCCTATGGAGGAAAGGATTGCCAACCTTCAAAAAAGTAGAAATTTAAACCTAAATGAAATCATGCAAATCATAGAATTACAACCAAGTAAACAAGAATACCAAGAGAATGCCGACTTTCTGATTGAGAACAAGCATAACGTGCGTATTTGGCCACAAATAAATACCATTTTACGTGCCTTGAATGTGCTAATTTTAGTAATAGGAATGGGAATATCCATGCCAATTTTTGGACAGATCAAAGCCATGACCTTCAATATACGGATGGATACAGAATCAGATGGCGTCAACCAATGGAAAAATCGAATAAAGTCCTGTGGCGATTTGATTCAATATCATCAAGCAGATATCATTGGAATGCAAGAAGCTTTTTTTCATCAAATTACTGATATTCAAAAAGAATTACCCAAACACCTTTGGTTTGGAAAAGGGCGAGATGATGGAAATGAAGCTGGTGAATTTTCTCCCATATTTTATCACAAAGAAAAATTCAAACTCTTAAAACAAAAAACTTTTTGGTTATCAGACTCATGTGAAAAAGTAGGTTTTGGTTGGGATGCTGCTTGTCGAAGGGTGGTAACTTGGGGACAATTTCAAGAACGAAAATCAGGAAAAAAATTCTTTGTCTTCAATACCCATTTTGACCATCTAGGAAAAGTGGCACGCAGAGAAAGTGCCAAACTTGTCTTAGCGAAAATTAAAGAAATCGCTCAAAATTCACCTGTGATACTTTTAGGCGACTTCAATGCTAGTCCTGATGATGAACCTATTCAAATCTTAGTAGCTAAACAAGAACCGGAAAGGTTGACAAATAGTCAAAACATTAGTCAAAAGGGCCACTACGGACCAAAAAATTCATTCAATGGATTTAAAGCTGAAAAAGAGAACTCGCAAATAGATTACATATTTGTAAAAAATGGTGTAAAATGCTTGCAACATTCCACACATTCTGAAACCTGGAATAACCGCTATCCATCGGACCATTTTCCGGTAAGTGCGAGCCTAACATTACCCTAAATGATTTTGGATTTTATGCCTTAAAAGCTAACTTGCGACATGGAAAATTTTATCGTTTCTGCTAGAAAATATCGTCCTACCCTTTTTAATTCTGTAGTAGGTCAAAGTCACATCACCACAACCCTAAAAAATGCCATCAAGTCGAATCATTTGGCTCAGGCATTTTTATTTTGTGGACCTAGAGGAGTAGGTAAAACCACCTGTGCAAGAATTTTAGCGAAGACCATCAACTGCGAAAATTTGCAAGAGGACGGAGAGGCTTGTGGCCAATGTAGTTCCTGTAAATCATTTCAAGAAAACACCTCCCTATCCATCCATGAATTGGATGCTGCATCGAATAATTCAGTAGATGACATTCGAAGTCTGATTGATCAAGTCCGTTACCCACCCCAAAGTGGTAAATACAAGATATACATCATTGATGAGGTGCACATGCTCTCAGCAAATGCCTTTAATGCATTTCTGAAAACCTTGGAGGAACCACCTAGTTATGCGATTTTCATTTTAGCGACGACAGAAAAACACAAAATATTACCCACGATTCTTTCTCGTTGTCAAATTTTCGACTTTAATCGAATTCAATGGAAAGACATGGCAGAACACCTTCGACAAATTGCCGAAAAAGAAGGTATTCAGGCGGAACCTTCCGCTTTGGAGTTAATTGCTGTAAAAGCTGATGGAGGATTGAGAGATGCCCTCTCGATGTTTGATTTAAATGTAACATTCTCCACAGACAATGTCCTACGGCACAAAAATGTGTTGGAAAATCTGCACATTTTGGACAGTGATTATTACTTTAAATTGAGTGATTTTCTGATTAAACAGGATCATAGCGAGTCTTTATTACTTGTGGATGAAATCATGCAAAAAGGTTTTGATGGACATCAATTCATCAGTGGGGTGATGGAACATTTTCGCAATTTATTGTTTGCCAAAGATCCAAGAACCTTTGCATTGATGGATTTTAGTGATGAAATTAAAAATAAATATTTAGCACAATCCACGGAAATTAGCGCTTCATTTTTATTGTCTTCGATGAACATCTGTTCTCAATGTGAAATCCATTATAAAACAGCTAAGAACCCCAGATTACACATTGAACTAAGTATCTTAAAGATCAGTTATTTAACCTCCGTTTATCAGCCCAATAATCAACCTGTGGTGGAGGACAGTGCCGGAAAAAAGTCTGAAGCAACTACCCAAGTGGTAGTTGATACAACCTCTCTCAACACCACAAAAGAATCGTTAAGTCCTGAAAAACAAGTCGTAAATAAAGTAAAACAGGAAGAAAAAAAAGAACCTAATCAGGTGGAGCAAGTTATAGAATCCATTCCAATCAAAATTGATTCTCCTGCACCGCCCAAACCAATGGTCAATGGAACCGGTTTGCGAAGCGCAAAAAAGATCATTGACCAAAATGGATCCAAACAAAATGATTCATCCACGATAGAAATACTGTCCAACCAAGAAAATCAGACATTTACTTTTGAAGACATTAGTCGGGAGTGGAACCAAATTGCTTTGGAGTTTAAGCAACAGAATTTCATCAATAAGTTTGTCATGATGGATCGTCCGCTTGAATTGATTGATACCATTTTACACATCAAAGTGGAAAATGAAGTGCAATTTCAACAATTCAATGAAAGTATTCGAATGGAATTGTTATCGACTTTGAGAGAGAAATTAAAAAACTCGGCTGTAGACATTGCATTGGACATCATGGAATATCAAAAAAATGAAAAGCGTTCTTTGTATACCCAATCCGACAAATACGACTATTTGGTCAAGAAATATCCCATTTTAATTGAAATGAAACAAAAATTCGGTTTAGATCATGAATTTTAGTACTAACGAATTTGACCGTCGCCTTTGATAATCCATTTTTCTGTCACCAATTTTTCCAAAGCAAAAGGGCCTCTGGCGTGTAACTTTTGAGTTGAAATCCCAATTTCAGCACCAAGCTCAAACACACCACCGTCTGTAAAGCGAGTGGATGCATTCCAATACACGGCCGCAGCATCTACTGCATTCAAAAAATATATGGCCTCTGATTCATCTTCGGTAATTATCGCTTCAGAATGCCGAGAAGAATACATGGAAATATGTTTCAGTGCTTCATCGAGTGATGATACTATTTTGACGGAACAAGCAAAATCCAAAAATTCTTTCCCAAAATCGGATTCTTCAGCGGCATAAAGAAGTGGATAATTCAACTGAGCTAACATTGGATAACTCGCTTGATCAGCATAAATACGTACATTAAATCGGGTAAACTCAGCACATATTAAGGTTAAAAAATCCTTTGCAATGTTTTTGTGCAAGACGATGGTATCTAAAGAATTACATACAGAAGGTCGAGAAACTTTTGCATTGATTACCACTGGAAGGGCTTTGGTTAAGTCTGCCCATTCACTCACAAAAGTATGACAAACCCCCGCACCGGTTTCTATGGTAGGAACCAAAGACTCTTTTCTTACCCGCTGAATCAATGCCTCAGAACCACGTGGAATGATTACATCTACGTATTTAACAGCTGTTAATAAAGTACTAACATGCGCCCTGTCTGTGGGTAAAAGTCGAACTAAATCAGTTGAAAAACCGAATTTAATCAAAGCCAGATGAATGATTTTAACCAAAACTACATTGGAGTGCCAGGCATCTGTTCCGCCTCGTAAAACAACTGCGTTTCCAGATCTGATGCACAGCGCAGCTACATCAATGGTAACATTCGGTCTTGATTCATATATAATACCGACAACTCCTAAAGGAACTGCTCTTTTTTCCAAAGACAAACCGTTTTTCAAGGTTTTGGTCATTAGATTTCTCCCAGATGGATCTTCCAATAAAGTTATTTCGCGAACACTACTTGCTAAGGAGTGAACACGACCTTGATCGATTAAAAGTCGATCACGCATCGGATCATTTTCATCAAAATTTAGAAGATCCTTGGCATTTTCCTGAAGGATTTCCTCCACATTCTGTTCCAATTGAAAGGCAATTTCAAACAAAATTTGATTTTTGATTTCTGATCCTGCCATGGCAATAGACGAAGCGGAATCACGTGTGGATGCCAGCATCGAAAGAATTTCTTCTGAATTTAAACTCATTGTCGACTAATTTTTAACAAATTTAACTTGTTTGCTTATCACATCACCTAAAGACAAAACTAACACATAAGTTCCTGAACTTAATTGCGAAATATCTAAAGTACTCGTATGTTCCCCTGAAGAAAAATTCCCCAATGTTTGTTCCATTCTTATTTGCCCTGAAAGATCAAATATGAAAACACTCGCTTTAGAAGCTAATTTCATTTGATAACGTACTTGCAATTTTTCTTGTCCAGGATTAGGAAATACATTTACATCGTACAAAAATGGCTCTTCCCCATTAGCTAAAATTAAGGGAGATAGCATTTGAATTTTGGATTCAATCCAAGCGATTCTTTTGGGAAACCAATCTTTTAAATAGGCAATCTCCTGATCCATATTGGCCCCAACAAAACCATTTGGCCAAATGTATTTACCAAACAAAGGATATCGCTGGAAATTTCTAGCAAGCGGTTCTTTCAAAACTGCTTGGACTGAATCAATCTGTTGATAGATGTAGTTCGTATTGATAACTGAGCGACGTAACTCTTTCCAACGAGAACTCAATTTATTAACATAAACCGTATCTCCTAATAATTTAGACCACCAAAATGGTGCCTGTGAACCATCTTTGGCTACTTCAGGAATCTCATTAACAATGTTAAACATCCAACCATTGGTTCTATTTCCATTGTAATAATCGGCATTGCCAAAGGATAAGTTATAATCCCAAACAGGCCCCATCTTGATTTTGCCGCCTTTGCTATCGCGCTCTTTGTAAAAAAATGTACTTAGACGATAAGCATCCACATTTTTTGACAACTCATTGATGAAAAAATAATTCACAAAAGAAGGAATATCCATCATTTTTCGGTATTTGGCTGAAGGTTCTAAAGGATTGTCTTCAAACAAACTTTTTTCAAAGTCCGTCATGACGGATTTGATGTAATTCAATTGGGGACTTACCAATGAATCTTTTTTGGGATAGTCAATTAAAAATTGAGGTTTGTTTCTACTCAAGGGAGTGACATAATTACTAGAAAAACTGACGTTAGGTGCAGAACCCGAATTCTTATCCAATTTCAAGATATACCCACCTGTTAAAGCATCGCCTGACGTATCAGTCACTCGAAGTTTATCAATAGGTACTCTGTTTTTACCTTGTTTGATTTTCTCCATCAATAAATACACACCTTGATATTGGTTATCCAAAATAAGCTCGACGAACTTGACTTCACTCGACAATAAACCCATTTTTTGGCCTAAACGTTGTGCCAAAAAATCGCGCAAAAAAGAACGATCATTGTATGAGGCGTTCAAGACCCAATCAGATTCTGCCCCCATGTTAGCCAGTGAAAGTTCTTTGGTAAATTTACCCGTGGTATCCGTCCAAATTTCAAAACCGTAAGGCATTTTAACCGGAATATTTGGCAAAAAATAGAAATTAGGCCCGCCTTGAGAAGTGGAACCTCTAAATTCAATACCTGCCACAAATTTATGTGCAGGAACATCTGTCAAGGAATTAAGAAGTCCGGGACCTTTATCAAACAATTCCATTTCAACTGGCACTTTAGGTTCATCCTTGATGGATTTACCTACAAAGGTTTTGATGCGTAAAATAGGCAGATTAGACTGAGACAGAACTTGAGCCTCTAAATTCCAACTGAACAAAAAAAGAAGAACAAAATAAAGTGGATTTTTAAAAATCATGACCTATAGTTAAGTAACTGATGGGCGCCTTGACGTCACCACTTTCTAAACCAAAAGCATAATCCAGTTTAATGAAATACCCAAAAAATTCAGCACGAGCACCTAGACCATAACCCATCAAAAATGGATTTCGGAAATCCGTCACAGTCGCTTGAAAAGGATTAGCTTGGCCACCATAAACATTGGTATTAAATCCATTGGATCTGGAAAAAGGACTAGCACCCGTCCAAGCCGATCCAACATCAGAAAATGCAATAAATTGAAGCGTGTTCATGAATCGGGATTGCACATATTCAGAACCGATTAATTGCTTTACCGGAATGCGAAATTCAAGGTTAAATAGTAAATGATTTGTTCCGGACAATCGATTCACATTAAACCCTCTCAAAGGACTCGCAAAATCACTCATAAACACATCTCGCTGAGCAATGCCATCTAAACCCAAAGGGTTTTCTCTGTTTCTTGCCTCGCGTTGAATGAATAACCAATTGTCCATACCACCTAAAATAGTTTGAGGGCCTTGATCCCCTATGATGTGCGAAGCGGAAAAACGAGTGGCTAAATATAAAATAGGGAGTAATTTGACATACTTACGAATATCCAATTTAATGCGCGTAAAACTCTGGGAATTTTTATCCAGTCCAACTTGATTCTCAAGAGAAGCCATTAAATTAAATCCGGATTTTAAATTGTTTCCAAGTGGCTCAGTATGATCCAAGGAATACACCAATTTAGCACCTCCAAAAACCCCAATATTCTCAGGTTTTGATAAATAAAATTGATCAAAAGCCCTATTCAGGGTAAATATGCCACCCATGGAAAGTTTGCTTCTGACACTAAAAGGATAAATGCCTTTGAACTCAAATCGATTGTGCCGAATTTTTTGAGAAAAAGATTCATTTGCTTGATCAAGAATTTTGCGATCAATACGAAAATTCCAATCAATTTTTTTAGCCAAATAAGAATATTCGCCCCATAAATCGATGTTTCGTAAGTTAGCTCCCACAAAAATACCTGTATTGATCAAATGATTTTCCATTAAGTCATTCATTTTCACCTCAAACGAGTAACCTAAGCCCCTTATGGGATCTGAAAGAAATTGGCCCTCCGAGTTATTGACGACAAAGGAGTTTTCATAGTTATAGGGTCCAACAATCTTTCCATTCAATGATTTCGAACGTATCGCCTGTTGACGCTCCAGCCTCAATTTTCGTTGTTCGTAACGTTTCAAAGAAAGACTACTCGAATCACTGTTCGCCCCAATCGAATTAGACTCTTGAAGACTTTCGTCGATAAATGGAATCCAATCCAAGCTTGATAAACTTTTCAATGACTCTTTAGGCAATATTTTTAGACTTTGATTTAAAATGTCATTGGATTTTATCACCATCAAATCATCTGATTGGTCATAAGCTAACCAAGCACCACTTTGAACCGCTTTTTCTTTGATGGTTGAATCTTTCATTGAAAACACCAAAAATGAATTTCCGGTAGGGTAATTACTTAAAAATGTCCAGGTAGAATCTGATGCATTGAATCTCACATCTTTCATTTCTCCTTGATGGTAAAAAATGGGGATGGGATTTGATGGCTCTTCAACATTCCATTGATAAGCAGCTGCAAGTTGCCATTTGGTATTGTTTGCTTTGACCAAAGAATCTTTGATTTCTTTGGTCACATAATAAACTCCATCTGAATTGGGCATCCAATGTGCTTCTGACTCATCGAACACATCTTGAGTCACAGCAGAATACCGACTCCTTCTAAGATCAAAAATACCGACATCAACTTGGCCGCTGCGCAAACTACGCAAAAGAAGTCGCTGGTTATTAGGCGCCATTTCAAAACTCAACACATTTAAATCACCTAATTTCTTTTTACTTTCAATCCGAATACTGGATTTGGTATTCGTTAAAGCAGAATACATTTGCAACCAAGACGCACCTTCTTGGGTATAGATGATGGAAAGTGCATTGGATTTACCCCAACTCAATAAAGGTCCCTTGGATTGAAATGTCTCTAAAGGATCTTTTACATTCCCCTGATAAATTTGCGTTTTTTTCTTAGTCGTCAAATTCATCACATATACATTGTATTTAAACGACTCTTCCATGACATATGCGAGCCATTTTCCATCCTTACTTAAATCGAAATCTTTGATGGATTCATTTTTTAATAAATCAACTTCTGTCAAAACAGATAAGTTGGCAGGGACCGTGCTATTGGACTCAATAAACTTAAATTGATTAATGTTGTATTTAGCCCAATCCTGTAAAATTTTAGCAAATGGTTTTTTCAAAGTACTAGAAATACTGGATTGCTCATTACGGATAATACGAGTCAAGTTCAAAATATTACTAATGGGAGCTTGGCCATACATTTTTACGATGTAATTCCAAATAGATTGTCCCAACCATTCTGCTTCTTGACCTTGGGCAATACTCAATTTCCGAATTTTATTTTGGTTAATCACTTGATAGGCAAATTGATTCATTTCAGGTGTTTCACCTTCAGCTAGGTAAGCCGACAAACCTAAAATGTACCATTCAGAAACATTGAGTAACAAGGAATTTTGGAGAGCGTCTTTGATACTTCCTCCATATAACATATCATGGACGTATATTTTAACAACCTCTTTGACAATTTGCTTCTTAAATTCTGCTAAATTATCCTTGAACGCAATTTCAACCTTGAACTTGGCATAATTCTCCGCCTTAATCTCATCAAGAGAGGAAAGACTAACTCCACTATTACTTTGAAATAGTTCTTCATCGGAAGGATACAAAAATATTTTTGTTTTGTCGAAAGGAGAATAACCTAATAAATTTGAAATACGGGAAAATTCAGCATCCAGAAGCTTGAGCGTAATTCTTGCCAAATTTTCATTTTTTCCGTAATAGTAAACTTCGTAATTCTGACTAGAAACGTATTTCCAATCAAATGCATGGTACTGTATACGAGTATTTTCAATCTTTCTTTGGGTAGGATAAAAATCTTGAGCAAGCGTGGTTAGGGACAAGCAAAACAGCAATAACATTAAAATGAATCCCAATGATTTTCTCATTTGTTTTATTTTAAAAAGCAATGTCCCAAATTTAATGATTTATATGGAAAATAAATGGTTATATCGACGAATTGATGCTTCCAAATTTACTTGTCCTAAATCCATCCATTCATTTACCATTTCATTGGCAAAATAGGGAATCAAAGATACTCCTTTTGAACCAAATCCATTGAATATGGCACAAGGTAAATTAGGATGAAAGCCTACAAAAGGTCGTCGATCCTGGGTGGCTGGACGAACACCACAAATCACCTTTAACACTTCATAATCTGAAACTCCAAAAGATTGCAATTTCTTTTCTAAATCATTGATCGCATCGGTATGAGGATTTTCAGATAAATCATCCCAACGGTAAGTTGCTCCTACTTTGAACTCGTGATGACCTATAGGCAAAATAAAACCATTTTTATTTAAAATCGATTCCTCTTGAATGGACTCATTTTTAAACAACATAATTTCACCTTTAGCAGGCAAAAAAGGTAATTGTCCAAAATAAGGATTCTGACTTTGCGCATGAAAACCTTCACAAAAAATGATTTGAGAAAAAGAATCTTTGGGAAGAGCTTGGTCAAAATCGAAGACTCTATCCTGATAAATACCCATTTCCGAAAAATAGGTTCTTGAAACATTCAAAAAATTGGGAACATCCAGCCATCCAGCTTTTTTTACCCAAACACCCTCCTCAGTCCAATCGAGAAACGCATGGTCAATTTCAGATTTTCGTGCGAGCAGCCATTTTTTTGATTCTTCATTGGCAAAAGGCCGAAAAAGCGGCATGGGATGAAAAAATGAAGCGGATAAAGTGGTCGATAGGTTTTGATAAAAAGGAAATAAGTAATCAAACAATTCGGTGGCGAGCCACGTTTCCTCCAACTTTCGGCCTGTAATGGGGTTGAATATACCTCCTGCTGCTACAGAGGAAGTAAAATGACTTTCTGGAGAATTCCAGATTTGAACTTGAATGTTTTTTTGCAAAAATGTGTGGGCCAAAATGGTTCCCGCCAATCCTTGACCAATAATTAATACAGGAAGTTCTGAATTAACTGTTTTCACTTTGCACCCTACGTACTTGATCTAAGACAAATTCCACTTGTTCATCTAAACTCCTGTAAGAAGTATCTAAATCTATGGCATCCACAGCTCTACGAAGAGGCCCTTCACTACGATTAGAATCTATTTCATCCCTAATTCGTAAATTTTCAATGATTTGTTCAATGGGCAAATCTTCTCCTTTTTGCATTAATTCCAACTTTCTTCTTTGTGCTCTGATACTTGGTTCAGCGGTCATGAAAATTTTTAATTCTGCCAAAGGGAAAACCATCGTTCCTATGTCGCGTCCATCCATGACAATGCCTTTTTTTTCACCCATTTTTTGTTGCTGTGCCACCATGGCATGACGAACAATAGGTATGGCGCTAATTTGGCTGACCATATCAGAAATGTACATTTTTCGAATTTCCGCCTCCACATTTTCTCCGTTTAAAAAGGTGTCTGAAGCTTGCCTTTGTGGATTAAATTGAAACGTGATGTGAACATGGGTTAAAGCTTCTTGGACGTCGGCTAAATCGGTGATGTCTATTTGCTGACGATGAAAGTACAAGGCAACTGCGCGGTACATGGCCCCAGAATCAACAAAAACGTAAGATAAAGCAGCAGCAACTTTTTTCGCTGTGGTACTTTTTCCACAAGAAGAAAAACCGTCCAAGGCAATCACAATTTTAGCCATTATTCAAATTTAAAAATAGAGTAATCTTCTCCATACAATTTTGAGGTTCCTCATAAGTAGCTTGATGGCCTGTTTGATCAAAAATAGCCAGTTGATGCAGAGAAGTATTTATATCAACACACGCTTGAATATCTTCCAAGGCAAGTAAAGCGTCTTGTTTACCATGAATGAACAAAAATGGTACACAGGTAATTTTCAATAGTTCCCTTCCGTCCATTCTATTCTTCATGGCCAAAGTAGCTGCCATCAAACCATCAGGCGATAACGATTGGTACCTTTGAATCAATTGAGCTAATATTTCTGGCTGTAAGGCAGAAAATTCAGGTGAAAATAAATTAGGAATAAAAAGATCAATGAACTTTTCTGTACCAAAATTTCGCAAAAATTGAATTGTTTTATCTCGATTCAACTTCTTTTGATCCGAATCAGGAAAGGCACTTGAATTTAACATAACCACTTTCACAATTTTATCCGGAAACAGTTTGACCAGTTCCAGAGCAATGTAACCACCCATGGAATGGCCAAGCACATAAAAAAATGATTGATCAGGAAGATTGGACATGATTTTGACTGCATAATCCTCTAAAGTAAGGCAATCGGTCCAGTCAGCATAATTAGGACAATGAATCGCATACTTCCATTCAAAGTTTGGGAGAAAATCGTCCCAAACCTGGTGATTTTCTCCAAAACCGTGTAAAAATAGAAGTTGAGGAGGATTCATAAAAGCGTTTTATGCTATTTCAATTGATGAAAAACAGTTTTTTCAAATTTTTCTTTTGCATACGATAAATCAACCTCAAAAGCTTTTAAAGTATCTTGTGATGGAATTTCAAACATGGCATCTGTCATGATGGCTTCCATGATCGATCGTAAACCACGCGCACCTAATTTATATTCCATTGCTTTTTCTACAATGTAAGCCAAAGCATCAGGTGTTAATGTCAGCTTTACATTTTCCATATCAAAAAGCTTTTCGTATTGTTTTACCAAAGCATTTTTAGGTTTTGTCAATATCGACAAAAGTGCGGTACTATCCAATGGATTCAAATAAGTAATGACCGGTAAACGACCCAATAATTCTGGAATTAAACCAAAAGATTTCAAATCCTGGGCAGTCACATATTTCATGATTTGTTCTTGCTCAAAGGATTCATGGAACGAATCATCTCCAGAAAAACCAATGGGCCTTGAGTTCAAACGTTTGGCAATGTGTCGACCAATTCCATCAAAAGCACCACCACAGATAAACAATATGTTTTCTGTATTGACAGCAATCATTTTTTGGTCAGGATGCTTTCTTCCACCTTGAGGAGGAACATTCACAATAGAACCTTCCAATAATTTCAACAATGCTTGTTGCACGCCTTCACCTGATACATCTCTAGTAATGGATGGATTATCTGATTTTCGGGCTATTTTATCTATCTCATCAATGAAAACAATGCCGTTTTCAGCCTTTTCAACATCATAATCGGCTGCTTGCAAGAGTCGAGTCAGAATCGTTTCTACATCTTCTCCCACATAACCCGCCTCGGTGATTACTGTAGCGTCAGCAATGCAAAAAGGAACCTGTAATCTTTGTGCCAAAGTTCTGGCCAAATACGTTTTACCTGTTCCGGTCTCACCCACCATCAAGATGTTGGACTTCTCAATTTTCACATCATCAGCAGAAGGAGCCTGCATCAAGCGTTTGTAATGATTATAAACTGCCACCGAAAGATGCTTTTTAGCCTCATCTTGTCCAATGACGTATTCATCTAAATGATTTTTTAAATCAAGAGGCTTTACTAAATCAAACTTCTTTTTAGTACTTTTTCCTTTGTTGGATTTAAAACCCAATTCTTCTTGTACCACATGGTGGCCTTGTTCCAAACAAGCATCACAAATTTGTCCGTCGATACCAGATAACAGAATACCAACTTCAGATTTTGAACGACCACAAAAAGAACAATTGTTATTTTTTTTTGGACTTGCCATTTTATTTTAAACAGTACGGGTTAAAATCTCGTCGATAAGACCATATTCTTTGGCTTCTGCGGCCTTCATCCAATAATCACGGTCACTATCTCTTTCAATTTCCTCGAAAGATTTACCTGAATGCTTAGCCAAAATTTCATACAACTCTTGACGAATTTTAACGATTTCCCTAGCGGTTATCTCAATATCTCGACTTTGACCTTGTGCGCCACCAGAGGGTTGGTGAATCATCACGCGTGCGTGTTCTAAAGCAGAACGTTTTCCTGCTGCACCACCTGCTAATAAAACCGCTCCCATGGAAGCCGCTAAAGAAGTACATACAGTAGCAACATCCGGACGGATGTAATTCATTGTGTCATAAATCCCTAAACCTGCATATACAGAGCCTCCTGGACTATTGATGTACATAACAATGTCTTTTTTTGCGTCTGTTGATTCCATGAACAACAACTGTGCAACGATGATATTTGCCATATAATCATCTACAGGAACTCCCATAAAAATGATGCGATCCATGATTAATCGGGAAAATACATCTATTTGCGCAAAACGCATAGGACGCTCTTCAATGATGTATTGAGTCATGTCTTCTATTTGATGAATAGGACGATCACCGATGTGGTTCATGTATTGATCAACAGCCAGGCCATTTAATCCTCTGTGATGTACAGCATATTTACGAAATTCTTCTCCTGATAATTCCTTTGGATACATAGTATGTAAAATTTAAGATTCAAATTTATAATAAGTTTCGGATAAATAGATCTTCCACTAAGCACTAACATCAAAGCCTAAAGCATGGTTCACAGAAAACCCCGAATAATCGGGGTTTTTGATGTATTTAATGTGACAAAAACCTAGAGTGCTGCCGCAATCTCTTTGAATTTATCTACATCTATTTTACTTGTTTTGTTTGGTATATTTTCTACCAATACATTGGCCACTTTATCAGCCATGGCTTGGTTGTACAAGTTCGAGAAATTATCTCCTTTCGATCTGTCAGTCAAATAACCATTGGCAATTTTTTCGATCATTTCCTCTATTCCCGGTTGGTCAGAAGATAAATAACCTCCAAACTGCTGACGAACCATGTCTTTCGCTTTTTCTAAAACCTCCGTATATTCTACTTTGATATCAAATTTAGCGACTATTTCATTTTTGATTAAATTCCAACGAATGTCCTTTTTGACATTTTCAAAATCTTGATCAATTTGCTCTGGAGTAAATTTCCCTTCATTGATGCGAATCAACCAATTTCTTAAGAAAGCCTCTGGTAAATCAATCACAATTTGTTCCAAAAGCGCTTTCTCAGAATCAATTTTCAACAAATATTCCGCCTCTCTTTTGTAATTGGATTGAATAATTTCTGCCACTTGCTCCTTGAATGAAGCCTCATCAGTTGCTTTATCGGCTCCCAACACCTTATCAAAAAATGCTACATTTAATTCTGCAGGTACTGAACGAGTGATGTCTTCTACTGCATAACTTACCTCACCTTTTAATTCTGCCACTTCCTCTTCTTTTTTACCCGTTGCCAAGGCCATTGATTTAGCATCAACAAATACCTGATCAATTGCAAATGTCAAGGTATCACCTACTTTAGCATTCAAAAATACTTTTTTCGATTTTTCCACAATTGCATGCATGGGAATAGCCGATTTCTCTACCCAATCACCCTGTGTAAATGTTCCAAAAACTAAATCACGATCTTCAACTGAATCCGGATGAATTTGCTCTCCAAATTGCTTTTTCAGATTTTCGATTGTCTCGTCAATTTCTTTCTTATCCGCTTTAATTTCGTAAGAAGTAATGGTTTTTATCTTGGACAAATCCACGGAAAATTCACCGTGAAAACCCAAATCATAGTGAAACGTAAATTCTGTATCTTTTTCCCAATCAATTGTTTCTCCTTCTTCCACCGCAGGCAAAGGCTCACCCACCAAATTTAGTTTGTTGGTCTTGATGTAATCACTTACCTCATGGCCTAACAAATGATTGATTTCATCAACTAAAGTAGACTGACCGTACAATTTCTTCACCAAAGGCATAGGAACCATTCCTGGTCTAAATCCTTTAATGCTGGCTTTTTTGCGGTAATCTTTTAATTTTTTATCAACTTTTTCTTGATAATCTGGAGCAGAAACTACAACCGTTAAACGACCTTCTAAATCATTTGTTTTGTTGAGTGAAATATTCATAAGGAAATGTTTAAAAATTTCTATTAAAAAAAAAGCCCCCAAAACCTTTCGGTGTTGAGGGCTTGCCGATGGGTGTACGGGCGGAGGGACTCGAACCCCCATGCCTCGCGGCGCCAGATCCTAAGTCTGGTATGTCTACCAATTCCACCACGCCCGCTTACAATTGGATTGCAAAGGTAATTAGCAATTTTTATTAATCCAAAGAAGCTTTGAAATTAAATGATTAATTACAGAAAAGTTTTACCCATATTACATCAATTATATGTTGAAACAGCCTATTTTTGTTATCAAAAAAAATAATGAAGGAAAATAGCCCTAATTGGAAAAAATGGTACCAGTCTTTGTTGGCATTTCTGTTTCTTGTCATTATCATTTTCCTATTTCTAAGTAATTTCTACCACTGATATGCAATTAATCGACTGGCTAGTGTTAGCCCTTACTATTGGTGGAATTGTTGCCTACGGCAGTTGGAAAGGCAATCAAACCAAACATTCCCTAGAAGGCTTTTTGTTGGCAGACCAATCATTGCCTTGGTACCACATTTTACTTTCTGTCATGGCTACCCAGGCTTCCGCGATAACTTTTTTATCAGCACCCGGACAAGCCTACACTGATGGAATGCGTTTTGTGCAATTTTATCTTGGGCTACCCATCGCCATGATTATTCTATCCATCACCTTTATACCAAAATATTATCAACTCAAAGTTTATACTGCCTACCAATTTCTCGAAGAACGATTTGATGCCAAAACAAGAATTCTTACCAGTTTTTTGTTTTTAATACCGCGAGCGCTTTCCACGGGAGTCACTATTGCAGCCCCATCCATTATACTTTCAACTTTATTAGGCTGGGATTTAACTTGGACCAATGCCATCACAGCAATAATTGTTACTACCTATTGTATACTTGGTGGCTCGAAAGCCATTTCCTATACACAGATGCTGCAAATGTCGGTGGTACTTGTTGGTATGGTCATCGCCGGAGTTTATATTGTGTTACACTTACCCAAAGAAATTGGCCTCAATGAATCCTTACATATTGCTGGAAAATTAAATAAAGTCAATTTAATCAATTGGAAATTCGATTTAAATGATCGTTACAATATTTGGTCAGGAATCATTGGGGGTTTCTTTTTACAGCTCTCCTATTTTGGGACAGATCAAAGCCAAGTAGGAAGGTATCTGACCGGGCAGTCGGCAACAGAAAGTAAAAAAGGTCTGCTTTTGAATGGTTTTTTGAAAATCCCTATGCAATTTTTCATTCTACTAGTCGGTATTTTGGTATTTGTTTTTTACCAATTTGAAGAACCTCCCATGTTTTTCAACAAAAACACCGAAAAAATATGGAAAAGTAATCCCGCTTTTGAACAATTAGAAAATCAAAAGAAAAGCGTTTTTCTTCAAAAAAAGAAGGAAGAATTCACCCTGATTCAAGCTGTTAAAGAGGAAAAAACATCAGAAATTGCATCGTCAAAATTGTCATTAAACAAACTCAATGACGAACAAAATAAAATTATCTCGAGAGCAAAAGAAATTCTGTTAAAAGAAAATGCCAAGGTAGAAACTCAAGATACCAATTACATTTTCCTGAGATTCATCACTGACTACTTACCGGTGGGGTTGGTTGGATTTTTAATTGCCATGATTTTGTTATCATCCATGGGATCCATGGCTTCAGCATTTGGTTCACTCACCTCTACAACCATGGTGGATATTTATCAAAGATTCATCCAAAAAGATAGAAGCAACAAACATTATTGGTGGACCTCCAAAGTAATCACCTTGATTTGGGGGATTTTTTGTCTTTTTGTGGCTCAATTTGCTGTCAACATGGGCAGTCTGATTGAAGTAGTCAACATCTTAGGTTCATGGTTCTATGGAACCATTTTGGGCGTATTCTTATGTGCCTTTTACCTGCCGGAAACCAAAGGAAATCATGTATTTTGGGCAGCCATTATCGCTGAAATCATAGTCATTTATACTTGGAAAATTGATCTGATGGCCTTCTTATGGCTAAATGTACTTGGCTGTGTACTCGTAGTAGTATTTGCGAAATTATTTTCCTTAGGAAGATAGAAGAGAGAAAACTGGAAGAGAGAAGAGAAGACGGGAAAAGAGAAGAGAAAAAGGCAATTGAACTTACACAGTTAATGGGATAGTGTCCTTCCCGTCTTCTCTCTTCCTGTTTTCTCTCTTCCCGTCTTCTCTCTTCCAGTTTTCTCTCTTTTCCCTTACCAAACCAATCTATTTTATTTTGATGGAAAACTTAACCGGTGTAACAGGTCTTTCATCAAAAGAACGCAATTTTTTTATGGCATCCACCACTTCAAGCCCCTTGGTAATTTTACCAAAAACGACATAATTCTTATCATATGGTTTCGCTTCTTCAGTGTCTGTTATAATAAAAAATTCAGTCGGAGAAGAAGCCTTTTCAGGATTTCCTTCATCATAACGTGCCATGGCAATCGTGCCTCTAACAGGCTTTAAGTCATCTATATATTCAGCAGGAACAAGGTAGTCTAAACGATCAAAATATTCGCCGCCGCCTTGCATGCCTGAATGATAAATATTCCGATAAAAATAACGGTCTTTAAAATACCCCATTTTTACTAGGCGTATAAAATTGATGCGATGCAATGGGGTTCTCGAGTCCAACTCAATTTCTATATCACCCAAGCGAGTTTCCATGATTAGCTTTTTTTCAGGAAATTCATTTTGAATGTTGAGCAATTGTTGAGCTACATGTTGAGGCTGTAATTTCCAATCGGG
>JBILRJ010000168.1:0-6781 GCA_044372695.1 Spirosomataceae bacterium | reverse complement strand
GAGAATTTGTTGGGTACCGCTGAAAAAGTAGGCACGACTTATACGTCCATGTATTTAGACGTAAACGTTGGAGAACGTATTTTGATGGACGATGGCAATTTAGAAGTCAAGGTCTTGGCAATAGATAAGGTTAAAAAAGAGGTATTGACTGAGGTGATTTATGGTGGTATTTTGAAGTCGAAAAAAGGAATCAATTTACCTGGAACAAAAGTTTCTTTGCCGTGTTTGACTCCGAAGGATGAGAAGGATTTGTATTTTGGTTTGGATAATGGGGTTGATTGGATCGCTTTGTCATTCGTACGTAAGGCCTCTGATATCTGGGATATTAAAGAAAAAATCAAAGCATATGGCAAAAATACTCGTGTAATTGCGAAGATTGAAAAGCCTGAGGCCATTGATAATTTAGATGAAATCATTGCTGCTACCGATGCAATTATGGTGGCTCGTGGTGATTTAGGTGTTGAGATGGATGGAGCTGTTGTTCCATATTTGCAAAAGGTGATGGTAGAGAAATGTACAGCGGCAGGAAAACCTGTCATTGTTGCCACACAAATGTTGGAATCCATGATAAACAACCCAGTACCTACTCGTGCAGAAACCTCTGACGTGGCTAATGCCGTTTTACAAGGTGCATCTGCCACGATGTTAAGTGGAGAATCTGCTTCTGGAGCTTATCCGATTAAGTCTGTTGAAACAATGGCACATATCCATGAGGTGGTAGAACAACAACAAAATCAAATTGAAATTGTGAAGGGAGATGAAGCTGCGATTTATTTTAAAAATCACGCTTTATCTAATCCAAGTAATCTTGATATTACCATCAATGATCGTTTGATCGCTGGTGCTTGTCGTTTAGCAAGAGATGCCAAAGCAAAAGCCATTTTATGCATTACCAATTCAGGTTATACCGCTTTCCGTTTATCAGCTCATCGTCCAAAAGCAGATCTTTTCGTATTTACTTCCAATAAGGAATTAATGTCTACGATGGGATTGTTGTGGGGGGTTAAGGTTTTCTTTTATGATCCTTCGGCAGAAAGTGTAGAAAAGACCGTTGCAGCGATGGTTGATCAATTGAAAAAAGCTGATTTATTAAAAGTTGGCGATGTTTTTGTAACAACTTTATCAATTCCTGCCAATACCAATAAGAAAACAAATACGGTACAATTAGGTATTGTAGAATAATATTTATTTAAAAGGCAGTCCTTAATAGCGTATGAAAAAGCAAGTTTCTTGGATCACTAAGTCATTTTTCTTTTTGTACACTATTTGGGCTGCTTTTTGGTTTGTCGGGTTTTTTCTATTGCTGTATCCCATTATTTTTCCACTGATACACCATAAAAAATCCAAAAAATACGCTTTAAAGATCATTCATCTTTGGGGTAAGTTGTTCTTTTTCTTTTCCTTTATTCGATTTGATATTGTCTATGATTTTAAGCCACAGAAAGATCAAATTTATGTTTTCTGTGCCAATCATTTCTCATATTTGGACATCCCTGTTTTGGTCGTTTTGATCAAAAATCATTTTTCGTTTATTGGTAAGAGTTCCATTAAGAAGTTTCCATTGTTTGGATACATGTATGCTAAATTACATGTTTTAGTAGACCGAGGAAGCAGGTCTAGTCGCGCGAGTTCTCTTGTTAAATCCATGAGGGCACTTCAAAATAGAAGTCTTGCTATTTTTCCAGAAGGAGGAATTACTTCCAAGAAATTTCCGTTTATGTCGACACCATTGATGGATGGAGCATTTCAAATGGCAATACAGCAAAAAGTGCCCATTGTTCCAATCAGTTTATTTAATAATCATCTTTTATTAAATGACAGTAATTTTACCCTAAGGCCTGGTGTGATTAAAGTACATGTTCACAAGCCTCTTTTCACTTCGGAATTGACCATGGAGGATTTGCCTGTGGTTCGTGAAAAGGTTTATCAGGCCATTCAATTGCCTATTTTAGCCCATTATTCTTTGGATTTGCCACATTAATTCAATCGATGATGAAATTTTTATCTGTTTTTTTGGGGCTATCAATACTGTTTTTTTTAATTTCTTGTGGTGTCTCCAAGGAAGAAGATTCAAGTTTGCCTCGTCCTAAGGGGTATAATCGAATTGATTTACCCAAAGCATCTTATGTTCCTTTGGAAAATGGTCACCCATTTGGATTTGAAGTTTCTCGTTTTGCTACTGTTCTACCAGATACCGTTTCATGGGCTGAACCTCATTGGTTATATATTTATTATCCCAAATGGAAGGCTTTTATCCAATTGACTTATAAACCTTTGAATGGAGATAAGGAAAAGTTGTTTAAACACATCAATGATGCGTATAAATTGGTTGCCAAACATCACATGAAATCGAGTGGTACACGAGAAATGCAAATGGTAACTTCCGGCGGTAAAGTTGTTACCTTGATTGAACTGAATGGGGAGGTTGCTACTTCGATGCAATTTTTTACCTCAGATAGTACCCGTCATTTTTTACGTGGTGCTGTTTATGTAAATACAGCTACTCAAAATGACTCGCTTGCGCCAATCATCGAGTTTATCAAACAAGATGCACTTCATTTGGTTAAAACTTTAGAATGGAAATGATCTCACATTATTTCTTTAATTTTATAAATTGATTTTTTTGATTTTCGTATGACTGTTTTAAAGCTGATCATTTCTTTTTGTTTGTTATTGACCTCTTTTGTTTTGGGTAAATTTGATGTGGCCAATCGAATGAAGTTTTTTCAAAATGATTTACGTTTTTTTACTTTGACTTTTTTATTTTTTCGAATTTTCCCATTTATATTGATTTATATCGCTTTGGATTATGATGCTCGTTCGGACGTTCATATGTTTTATGATTCGGCTTTAATGGCTTTTCAAGGTGGATTTGTTTACAGAGATTTTCCAAATGCTTATTCACCTTTATTTCCTTACTTAACCGCAATTCCTCTTTTTTTTGTTGAGAGTGCCAAATCCATATTGCTGGAGATGATTCTATTGGAGGGGTTAATTCTTTGGATAAGTTTTAAGTTTTTTCGTAATCTAGACGGTAAATCTCTTTTATTGGTTTATTTATTGTTACCAAGCTCATTTGTATTTTCGGTCTTGGGTGGTCAAGAAGATGTGCTTATGTGGGGTGTGATTGTCGCCGTCTTGGTCATTTATCAAAAAACAAACTCTTTTTTTTGGGTGGGAATTGGATTAGGTATCGGTTTATTATTAACTAAATTTTTATTGATTTTAATTTTTCCAGCCGTTTTTATTTATACTCGATCGAAAGGTAAATTACTCTTAGGTTGCTTGTTTGTGGGTATTCCTAGTTTGTTGTTTTTGTATACTCAGATACAATGGGATTTTTTATCGCCCATCCAGCAGGCTAATGACCCTCGCTTGCCCAATTTATGGTCTGTATTGCATGTAATTACCAATGGTTATAGCCCTTTAGGTCCTAAATGGTTGAATTGGGCTGGATTATTGGCGATTATTTCGGGAAGTAGTGCCTTTGCTTGGCGTTATCGATCTTTACCTTTGGAATATTTTTTGCCGAACTTGTTCATTATCATTTTCATTGGAATGATGATTGTTCAGCAGAGTTCTTTGGCGAATTATGCGTATAATTTTATGTTGCCTTATTTGTTTGTTGCTTATTTTGAACTTAATAATAAGCAAAAAATATTTTTTGCTATTTTTAACATTGCATTGGTCATTCAGCCGCCGATTTGGTGGGGACAACAAATGAGATATTTACATCATTGGTCAGACTTAATGATTCCTGCAAATTTGTTAGAGTATTCCATGGAGCTCATCATTTTATTCGGATTGATTTATTTCTTAATTGACCGATTAAAAAAAGTTCACTCTTTTTCTTTACAATAAAAATATGTCTTCGATCACGGCGATCATTTTAACATTTAATGAAGAGATACACATCGAACGTTGTATCAAAAGTTTGCAAAGCTTTTGTTCTCGAATTTGTGTAGTGGACTCCTTTTCCTCAGATAATACGGTTAAAATAGCACAAAGCCTTGGGGCAGAAGTTTTTCAAAATAAATGGGAAAATAATTATGCCAAGCAATTAAATTGGGGGATTAATCATTGTCAAATAACTTCTGAATGGACTTTGAGGGTTGATGCTGATGAGTATTTCCCAGCAGCCATTCAATCCGAAATTATCACTAAATTAGCTCTTGTCGACTCCTCTACTTTTGGGATTCAATTGACTCGACGCATTGTATTTAAAGAGCATTTAATTCGATTTGGTGGTTTTAAAGCCTTTAAATTGTTGCGTATTTGGCGTACAGGTCATGGTCTTTGTGAGCAACGATTGATGGATGAACATATCGTTTTAGATGGGGGTGAGGTGATTTCATTTGACCATTATTTAATTGATGAAAATTTGAATTCCATGCATTGGTGGGTTCAAAAGCACAATAATTATGCTAGACGTGAGGCGGCTGATGCTTTGAACCTAGCATATTCTTTGATGGAAACTACTAATTTGGCCGAAAAAGCAGGAGTTAAGCAAGCCAAATTACATCGATTTCTTAAAAATCAAGTCTATCAAAAATTGCCTTTAGGCATTCGTCCGGTTCTTTATTTTTTGTACCGCTTTGTTTTTCGTTTAGGATTTTTGGATCATCCGCAAGTTTGGATTTTTCATTTTATGCAAGGACTTTGGTATCGTTTATTGGTAGATATTACTATTTACGAAGCCATTAAGCGAACGAAAGGTGATCGAGATCAAATTAAAGAGCTGATTTTGAATGAGTGGAATATTCATTTTGAAGAATAATGGGGATGGGGGAAAAACGCAAAATTTTACATTTATGTAATTATATTTGGGAGACAGGTGGACCATCTAGTGTGATCTTAAATCATGCCAAGTTTCAAATCAATGCATGTTTTAATGGACGATAGTCCAAGCCATGAACTTGACAATCTTGTCATTTCCTTGTAAGATTCATAATTTTAATTAGTTTTGTTTTTAAACCTATTGAAATATGAAAAAGTGGATACTAATTACCTTATTGTGGGGTGTTCAATTTTCCTTTGTCACTAAAAATGATCTTACTTGGGTAGCTATAGGCGACTCCATTACCTATTTGAACGACCATCCAGGCGAGACAAGTAATCGCGTTTCTAAAGGGTATATGACACGAGTTTCGGAAAAATTACCGCATGTTCATTTCCTTAATCAAGGACACAATGGTTGGACCGCCATCAAAATTGCCACTGAAATTGAAAAATTAGGTATTCAAAAAGCGGATGTTTATTCTGTTTTTTTGGGAACGAATGATTGGTGGGGAGGGAAGCCTTTAGGTACTTTAGCTGATTATCAGAACAATACAGGCTTAAACACCGTTAACGGAGCCTTCCGAATTATCATAGATAAATTGAAAAGTGTAAATCCCCAAGCGAAAATAATATTGATTACACCCATGCAACGAGTTGATTTTGTTTACATTAATAATTTCAAAAACAATGCTTACGGGTCGTATAAAGACAAAAATGGCCAATTTTTAGAAGATTTTGCTAATTCAATTGTGGCTATTGGGAAAAATGACCATGTAGCGGTGGTTGACCTATACCATAATAAGAAATTGCGTCATGAAAAATTGGTTAAATTTAAACGATTGAAAAATTCTCAAACCGGGGAGTATCAAAATTATTCTTATCCAGAATTTGTAAATATTCCATTTGACCCAACCAAAGACGAATATCCTTATCCGGTTGAATCCATAGGTATGACTTATGATGGTTTACATCCCTCCGACGCAGGATATGAAGTCATTACTAAAGCTATATTAAAAGAATTTTAAACGCATTAAATATGATGAACTCAAAACAAATTTTGCTAGTGTTTGCTCTGGTTTTTGCCAACACAGTTTTTGCCCAAGGCCCGAAGGTTCTTGTAGTCACTGCTCACCCCGATGACGAGACAGGTTTTTCGGTAACCATGTTTAAGATTACCCATGAATTAAAAGGAATTGTGGATATGGCCGTTATGACGGATGGGGGTGGAGGTTTCGCGGATTCGCAATTGGGGGCGATGTATTATGGTTTAAATTTAACGGATTCGGTAACTGCCCGTAATCACCTTCCGTTGATCAGAAAGCAGGAGATTATCAATGCCGGACGAATCATGGGAGTAAGAAATATGTTTTACATGGAGCAGCCTGATGATTGGTATTCCACTGATCCAATGCCCTATATATCGGGAAAAAATTGGGACATCGCTTATGTTGAAAAACGAATGGATCGGATTTTAGCGGAAGGCGATTATGATTTCATCCTGACGATGTTGCCACACGAAGGTCAACATGGGCACCATAAAACCGCGGTTTTAATGGGATTAAGAGCGGTAAAACGATTCAAGGGTGTCAAAAAACCGATCATTATAGCGGGCACGCCAGCTACTGTGAATTCAAAACCGAATCAATTTTCGATGCTTCCGGGCTTTCCTGAAACAAAATTAAAGTCTGGCGCACCTACATTTGTCTTGAATAGAGCGTTTAAGTTCAAAGAAAATGATAAAGTGAGTTACAAGATCGTGGCGGATTGGGTAATTGCTGAATACAAATCTCAAGGGGCTATCCAAGAAAGTGGTATTCATAAAACCGACTTAGAGATTTACCACTATTTCGACATCAATGAGGCAAGTGGTATCCAACAAGTTCAGCAACTTTTCAACAATTTAGCTAATAGCGGATTTAAAGCACCTCCCATTCCTTGATTTTTGCTTTTTGATGTTCTTTTTTAACAATGGCATCCAATTGAGGAATTAATTCGGGGTGTT
>JBILRJ010000167.1:0-6811 GCA_044372695.1 Spirosomataceae bacterium | reverse complement strand
GAATGAATGAATTATTTCGCAAAAGAGATATACAAAAAACCTATTGGGCAGTAACTCGTAAAAAACCTTACCCTGAAAAAGGCAAATTGACACATTGGTTAGTTAAAAACGAGGCAAAAAACATCACCACCGCCCACGATTTCCCAGAAGATAAAGCCCTGAAAGCGGAATTAAATTATAAAATTCTTGGTAAAATCAATCTACATTATCTAGTAGAGGTGGAACCGATTACAGGAAGACCACATCAAATACGCGTTCAATTAGCTTCATTGGGATGTCCCATCAGAGGAGATATCAAATACGGATATGATCGACCTAATATAGATGCAAGTATTAATTTACATGCCAGAAGATTGTTTTTTATTCACCCAATCAAAAAAACTCCCATCATTTGTCGGGCTGCTGTTCCGAACAACCCTTTTTGGGAAGAATTCTTGGAGCTAGATAATGAAGAATTCAAAGAGAAGGCTTTAGAGTATTTGTACGAATAAAAGAGGATTATGAATTATGAGTTATGAATTATGATAAATCCATAACTCATAATTTTAAAGAAGTCGATACAAGGTCATCCTTCCTTTCGAAAAGGTAAACCCAAATTACCATATTCATTGCTATTGCTCAGAATACCAGGAGACAGGGATTTAAAAGATTTGTATGAATAAAAGTGTTATGAATTATGGAAACAAGAATTATGATAAATTCATAACTCATCATTCATAACTCATAATTCTATAGAAGCTGATCTAATGTAGTTTTTTCCAAAACAGATAAATTGGCGTCTCGCCATTGTGCTAATACAGTACGCAATTTACAAGTCTCCTCATCTGTACAATCATCACATTTTCCATAAAAATGCAATGAGACACACAATGCTGGAGCGATGGGTCCATCAACGATGCGAATGATTTTAGCAAATGTTACTTGATCTGGAGGAATTCGTAAATAATAGCCTCCTCCTTTACCTTTTTGACTTTGTAAAATCCCGTGATTTCGCAACTCCAACAAAATTGCTTCCAAAAACTTTTTAGGTATATTCTCCGATTCCGCTATGTAGGAAATCAATAAAGGTCCTTTGTCATAAGCTTGAGCCAAAACCTTCAATGCTTTTAAAGCATATTTAGCCTTTTTAGAAATCATGATTGATTAATTTGTTTGAAATGCTCCCAAAGCTAAACAATTTAAGAAGAATAGGCAAATCTATGGGGAAGGTAGAGAATTATGAGTTATGAATTATGAGTTATGATTTTTGTTTTCGGTGCTCTTGCCTGATAATCCATAATTCATATTTCATAACTCATAATTAAAAAAGGCTTCATTTCTGAAGCCTTTTTTAACAAAATCAAATGTTGATTCAAACTAGAAACGGAAGTGAGAGAACGCTTTGTTCGCCTCCGCCATACGGTGAGTATCATCTTTTTTCTTAACTGCTGCACCTTCGCCTTTCGCTGCTGCAATGATTTCATTCGCCAAGCGATCCATCATTGTTTTGTCTCCACGCTTTCTTGCATATAAAATTAACCACTTCATTCCTAACGCTACTTTGCGTTCAGCTCGCACTTCGGTTGGAACCTGGAAGTTAGCGCCACCTACACGGCGACTCTTAACCTCTACAGATGGCATTACGTTGTTCAATGCTTTTTTCCAAGTCTCTAAGCCATTTTCTTTTGTACGATCCTCCACTTTATCCAACGCATCATAAAAAATAGTGAAAGCCACTGATTTTTTTCCGTCGTACATTAAGTTGTTGACAAACTTGGTTACTAATACATCCCTAAATTTAGGATCTGGTAAAATATAGCGTTTTTTTGGTTTCGCCTTTCTCATTTCGTTAATTTTTTAAATTCAACCCAACTTCTGCCCTAACTAGGCATACTGGATCTTTCAGTTGATAAATCTAAATTACTTCTTCTTTCCTTTGGTAGGAGCTGCTACTTGTCCTGGTTTTGGACGCTTAGCACCATACTTCGAACGAGATTGTAAACGACCACTTACGCCGGCTGTATCCAATGCTCCACGAATGATGTGATAACGTACACCTGGTAAATCCTTCACACGACCACCACGAATCAATACGATTGAGTGCTCTTGCAAGTTGTGACCCTCACCTGGAATGTATGCATTAACTTCTTTTTGGTTCGTTAAACGAACACGGGCTACCTTACGCATAGCCGAATTTGGTTTCTTTGGAGTAGTCGTGTATACACGAGTACAAACTCCTCTTCTTTGTGGACAAGAATCCAAAGCAGGTGACTTAGATTTCCAAGTCATTTGCTCACGGCCCTTGCGCACTAATTGCTGAATAGTTGGCATTTTAAATAATTACCGTTTAAATTTTACATTTTTTTTAACCCTTTCTTTGCTGATTATCAGACTTAAAGCTGTATTCACACAAGAACGGGGGTGCAAATTTAAAAAGATTATTGAAACAAACAAAGAATTATCTTAAAATGATAAGATATAGAAATTATGAGTTATGAATTATGAGTTATGAAGTATGAATTTAAAGCATGGAATTATTTAGATCAAAAAAATATTCATAACTCCTAATCCATAACTCATAATTCATAACTCATAATTCATAATCCATAACTCATAATTCATAACTCATAATCCATACCTCATAATTCATCACTCATAATTACAACATCCCTCTAATTCCCATTTCCAAACCGCGCAATTCTGCCAAGCCACGCAAACGGCCAATGGCAGTATATCCTGGATTGGTTTTTTTTCCTTCCTGCAAATCATCCAACATACGATGGCCATGATCTGGTCTGAAAGGCATACTCAAGTCAACCCTACCCTCCTGCTCTCTTTTCTTTTGTTGCAATACCAAAGCCTTCATCACCCCAAACATGTCCACATCACCATCCAAATGGTCTGCTTCATGAAAATTACCAAATTCATCTCTTCTTGTGGCCCTCAAGTGAATGAAATTAATTCGATCCCCCAAGCGTTCCACCATGCCTACCAAATCATTATCTTCCCGAACACCGTAGCTTCCTGTACAAAAACACAATCCGTTTACCGGACTATCATAGGCATCAAGCAATTGTTTGGCATCCGATTCCGTACTAACCACTCTTGGTAAACCTAAAATTGGATAAGGAGGATCATCTGGATGTATGGACAAATTAACGCCAGCCTCTTCGGCCACCGGACTAATTTCACGAATAAATTCATACAAATGCTGTCTCAATTCCGCATCTCCAATTTCCTGATAAGTATCCAAAGCTTTTTGAAAAGAAACCAAAGTAAAACTTTCTTCACTTCCTGGAAGTCCGGCAATTACATTTCGAATCAACTTTTCTTGTTGTGCGGGGGTAGAATGATCAAACCATTGTTTGGCTCTAACAATTTCTTCTTCAGAATAATGCTCCTCTGCCCCTGGCCTCTTCAATAAAAACAACTCGAATGCCGCGAATTCCGCCGCATCAAATCTCAAACCCGTAGATCCGTCTGGAAACCTGAAATCCAAATCCGTTCTAGTCCAATCCAAAATAGGCATAAAATTATAGCAAACTGTTTTTAAACCAGCTTTCCCTACATTTCGAATCGACTCCTGATAATTAGCGATGTATTTTTTATAATCACCTGTTTTGGTTTTGATGTCTTCATGAATCGGAATACTTTCAATCACCGACCAGCTTAAACCTGCAGCTTCAATGATCGATTTTCTTTCCAATATATCTGCTAATTCCCAAACTTGACCATTGGGAATTTGATGCAATGCACTTACAATACCTGTTGCGCCTGCTTGACGAACATCACTTAATTTGACAGGGTCGTTGGGGCCAAACCAACGCCAAGTTTGCTCTAATGCCATAAATTTGAATTTTATACAAAGAAAAGAAAAAACCGCCGCTTATTTACTCAAATTTTGATTAGTGCACATCCAAGACAAAAACGGTTGATAATTGCTTTATTCTTCTACTACGTTTATAGGCTTGTATAACACCGGTAATCAAAATCGTTAATAAAAGACTCATATTTAAATGAAAAGTATTAAAAGTGAAAAAATTTAAATCAAATAATGGAAGAGGAGTATTCAAATAGCTAGAAATAATCGTAGAAATGGAAAAAATTAGAAATGAAAAATTGACAGTTCTATTTTGATAGGGTGAGTTCTTTTGTACTTCCTCATCCATTAGAATATCCACATAATTTGTTCCCTCCTTAATTTCAACATGAAAGGTTTCCCTTTTCTTTTTAAATCCGAGTAAATAAGCAGCAAGCGTCACATTTAAAGGCCCTACAGGTAGTGTCAACCACTCTTCACATTCGGGGCCTAATTGTATTTCCCTACCCTCTGTACAAACATTAATCTGCAGTTTGGTATAATTTTGAAAATAGACTTTTTCCATGGTATTGAAAGGTTGTTTTTATTTGTATGTGGCTTCGAGAGCCTCAGCCACCATCGAGAGCGTCAGCCACCGTCGAGAGCGTCAGCCACCGTCGAGAGCGTCAGCCACCATCGAGAGCGTCAGCCACCGTTACTAAGATTTAAAGGAATTCACTTCAAATTAAATAAGACGGGATTGCTTTTCATTATTTTATGCATCTTAATTGTTTGAAAGAAATAAAAAACAAAGAATGAAATAAAAAGAGGCCAATAGATATAAACAAAATCTATGGACATAAAACCCAAATGAATTGTCCATTGCACCGGATTAAAAAACGAAGAAGGGATAAGAAAACATAGAACAAAAACCAAAGAAACTATGCTGTATTTTTTTTCAAAAATCTTATCTATTTGAATATTTACGTGGTTTTCGCCTTCCCTAACATAAATTACATGACTTTCTTTTCTCGATTGATAGCCATCCAATGAGGTTTCAATTATAATGTCAGTTGCTCCAACAGGAAGCCGAAACCAATCCTCCGAATAAGCGCCAATGGCTATTTCTTTTGTGTTACCTGAAATGATGTTGATGGGTAATTTAGTGTTGTTTTTGAAATTGACTTTTTCCATGATTTAGCGTTAGGTTTAATTTGATTTTCAAATATAGAATCATTATGGAATATTTCACAACAACCCTCCATTTTTTTTTAACTTCCAAACAGCCTAGAAAATTTATAAAAATCGGACTCCTGTATTTTACCTCTTAAGCCCTGCGACTTCAACTCAGACATCGATCTGTTCTCGCTTATCTCTCTCCCTTGGTCTGAACCATGATTTATTCTTTTAGGATTAATGTAATGTCAAATATGAGTTATAAATTGAGAATTAGGTGTTAGTACACAAAAGACAAGACATCATTTTCTTACATCATACCTCTTCTCTTACATCATAGATCCAAACAAAAAACCCTGTCTGGAGACCAAACAAGGTTTATGTAATCAAGCATTTATATACTTTAATAAAATACTAAAGTCCGCAAAAATACGCCTTTTTTTAGAAAGCGAAAAAATATTTAGTTTTGATGTGCATCTCGTAACAAATCATTGACCGATTTTACTGGGTTAAAGGTCTCTAAAGGCACTTCTACAAAAATCGTATTCCAAAAAGCCATCGCGCCATTCCAAAGTCCCGGTAATTCTTGAGCCTTCAACTTCCTCCCATCTTTCGTCTTTTCAGTAATAAATCCTGTCGACATATCTCTGTAACTCAATAAATCAAATTCTTTCCCATGAACATCTTTGGTAGAACAAACCAAATCCACTGGGTTAAAATGCGTAGATCCGGTGAAAATAGCCATTTGTGCTGCATCGGAGGCATCCACTTGAGCAGATTCCACTAATTGAAGCGTGCTATTTCCATTTGCATCTTTGCACCAAAAAGGCCCTCCGCCAGGCTCTCCTGTATTTTTTACCACCCCACAAATCCGAGTAGGACGATTCAAAATATTTTTCAGAAAATCTTCTTTCTCAGAAAGAGATTTTGCGTCAAAATTTTCAGCTAATTGAAGCCCTAAGTAATTAGACGCAAAGGTTTTTACTTCATCAATCGTAGCATCTGTATGCACCTTATCCAATTTTGCATACAATTGTTTCACATGATCCACAATTTCAAGCAATAAACCTCCTAATACTTTTTTGTAAACAATGGTTGGTTCTTTTAATTGATCAGGAACGACATTGTCGATGTTTTTGATAAAAATAATGTCCGCAGTTAAGTCGTTCAAATTTTCCAACAAAGCGCCGTGCCCTGCAGGCCTGAACAACATACTGCCATCTGCCTCCCTAAATAGTTCATTGTTCAAATCCACCGCCACGGTATCGGTAGAGGGCTTTTGTTCGGAGAAAGTTATGTCATAGTGTATGCCAAATTGAGCTTCCATCGCTGGTACTACTCTAAGAACCAATTCCTCAAAACGCTTGCGATGCTCCGGTGAAACTGTCAAATGCAAACGAGCTATTTTCCCGTCTGAGGCATAAGCTGCAGCCTCCACCAAATGTTCTTCCAAAGGTGTGCGTGGCCCTTCTGGGTAATAATGAAAAGCCAAAAGTCCTTTGGGCAAAGACCCATAATCGAGACCGTAAGAAAGCAATAATGTTTCCAAAATTTCCTTTTCTGTGGACCATTCTGGCAACAATTTCTTCAATTCAGGCGCAAAAGCAAACTCGCTGATTCGATCAAAAAAGACTTTGGATTCCTTGTTTTCTTTATCCTCCGTCAAGTGCTCAAACAAAGATTTGAACATCCTGGTAGCTGCGCCAGAAGCAGGCACCATTTTGAGTATAGAAAGCTCTGATTTCTTTTGATCAAAAATATGCTGGTATTTTTCAACATCTTCCAAAGATAATTGCAAGACCCCATCTGTCGGAGTAGCGGCTTTCCCTAGATTCATCCACGGAAAACCTTTTCTGA
>JBILRJ010000166.1:0-6844 GCA_044372695.1 Spirosomataceae bacterium | reverse complement strand
CAAAATTGGTGTTTAAGTTAAGTTTGTCACCAATTTTACCTTGAAAATTTATTTGTGCTTGTTCATTAAAATACAAATTACCCACGTAACGCAATTGAACAGGAACAGCAGGGTTATCCACAAATTGCCCCATGTACCCCACATCCAACAACAAGCTTCCATTGGGTTTAAATGAAATTTCACTTCCCCCAAAAATGCGATCAATCGAAGGAGGAAGTTCAATCTTAGGAAATAATCCACGCGATTTGGTGGAACTGCTTCCATCCAAACTTTTGGAATAATTGGTCCAAAAAGAACGATTTACACGTTGATTTTGATTTCTTGAAAAGTCACTAAAAGATAAATTTTGAGGATTGGATAATTCTATCGCCCCTAATTTATTACGTTGATTAAATGAATCTTTTCCATTAAAGGTGATTTCAGTTTTCGATCCAGGTATTTGATCATAAGCAAAAGGGGATGTAAGCTTCTTTGACTTAAAAAGTGAACTGGATTTTTTAAATACATAACGAGGCTTCTTTCCACTTTTAGTTATGATTGAATCATTTTTCAAGTTTTGACCTAATAAAACAGGACAAAACAAAAATGCTAGTAAAAATATTACTAATGAATTAAGTGAAGAAATGTGGTTGTGAATGTTTTTGAACACCTTTAAATAAATCAATATGTTTAAACTATCGTAATGCCAATTTAATTAATTGTTCAATACTTGAATTGGGGTTAGTTTTTAAGATTTGGTCCAAGCTTTTTTCAGCAGCGATTCTAGGTATCCCTAAAGTCACAAGAGCTGCTAATGCCTCCTTTTTTACATTGAAAGATTGATCTGCACCGGAGGCACTAGCCTCAACAAAAAGCGTATCTTTTTTGCACTTATCTTTCAATTCTAAGATGACACGTTGAGCCGTTTTTGAACCTATCCCTTTGATTGATTGAATCAAAGGAAGATTTTCATTAACAATTGCAGCCCTAATTTCGCTCGATGAAAATGAAGATAACATCACCAAAGCGGTACTGAGACCTATGCCAGAAACACTAATTAAATCTAAAAAAAGTAATTTTTCATCGAAATCAAAAAAACCAACTAATGTATGGGAATCCTCTTTTATTTGCAAATGGGTAAATAACTTACATGCTTCATCAGCATTTGACAATGCATCATAAGTTTGTAAAGATATCTTCACATCATAGCCTATTCCATTCACATCTATGATAACATGTGTGCGATCTTTATGAGCTAATTTACCATGTAAGTACGCTATCATATCATGAAATTCTTAAACGCATTCCAGGCTTAATGAGCATGGAACGCAGACGATTTAACTTTTTTAATTTCGCGGTGGATAATCCAGGATACTTTGCTGCAATACTAGACAATGTATCACCAGTTTTCACTCGATAAACCTTTTGCTTTTTATTTGAAGAAGTGTATGATTGTTTAAGTGATGACGAACTAATTTGCTTCATGCTAAAAACGTCTGCTTCGACCCACTTTTTTTGAGTAATCCAAATCAATTTACCCTTTTTTAATCGGTTAGATTTTAAATGATTCAATCGCTTTATTTCAAATACAGAAAGTTCGAACTTCCTTGCAATATCATAAATACTTTCACCCTTTCCGACTTTGTATCGAATCTTGGTTAAAGATAAGGTTTTCAAATTGCTCAGAGAATCCAACTTTTCATAAAAGCCATCAAAAAAACGTTTGGAAGAATCCAATATTGCATCCCGGTTGGCAGAAAAAAAGGTTAAATCATTCTTAGGTATTTTTAAAATTAAATTTTTAGAATCTTTAGGGACAAAATTCTGTAAAATATGTGGATTAAGTTGTTTTAGGGTATCTAAAGAAAACTTTGATAAACTTGAAAAAGTAACAAGATTGAGATAACCATTTATTTTAATTGTATCTGATGGAATAGCCACAGCATTTTTCTCCGCATGAATCGCATGATCCCAATGGTAATTCATCATGTAAGTCATGGCGATAAACTGTGGCACATAAGCCCGCGTTTGTTTAGGAAGGCAATTGTATATACCCCAAAAATCATTGTTTCCTCTACAATTCCTGATTGCTCTCTTCACATTACCTGGTCCAGTATTATAGGCAGCCAAAACCAAATGCCAATCACCAAAGATTCTATATAATTTACGCATATACTTACAAGCAGCTTCCGTTGCTCTTTCTGCGTCAAAACGCTCATCAATCAAAGGATCGACTCGCAGTCCAAAATCGCCACGGGCTGTATAAGGCATGAATTGCCACAATCCACCCGCACCCTTGTTAGATAAGGCTTTAGGTTCTAATCCCGATTCGATCAAGGATAAGTATTTTAATTCATCAGGAAGATTGTATTGTTTCAAATACTTTTCGTAGATGGGAAAATACAAATTCTTTTTTTCAAGCATTCTTTGAGTAAATTCCGCTTTTTTAAAAGCAAAATATTCTACAAATTGGTGAGAATGAAAATTGTATTTGAGAGGAATTTGCTTTTCCAATGACTTCATTCTACTTTCAATAAGCCATGAATCAATAGCCCAAACCAATGGAGAACCTTGTTCAACTTGAGCCAAGGAATCCACATCACGGGTAATCGTGGAAGGATAATAAGATGAAGATTTTTGGGCAAGAAGATATGAGCACGTTGATAAAACGAGGTATATAAAGATCAAAAAAGAGAAAATGCTACTTTTCATTAATAAACTTTGAGAATTCAATCATTTCAATTTCATCCAAATATTTTCCAAGCACTTGAAAACCCATAGGTAAATTACTTTCATCCAATCCCATTGGAACTGAAATAGAAGGTAAACCTGTGATGTTGGCTTGTACAGTAAATAAATCCCCCAAATACATTTGAATGGGATCTTGGGTCTTTTCTCCAATACGGTAAGCTGTACTTGATGTGGTAGGAGAAATCATAAAGTCAAAATTAGACAAAATTTGCTCTGTAAAATCTTTTACCAACCGTCTCACCTTCTGCGCTTTGGTATAATAGGCATCGTAATAATCTGCACTTAGAACAAAGGTTCCCAACATAATTCTCCGTTTTACTTCTTCACCAAAGCCTTTATTTCGAGTATGTTTGTACATATTAATCAGGTCAGTGGAACCATCGGATCTAAAACCGTATTTAACTCCATCAAAACGAGAAAGATTAGAACTAGATTCTGCAGTCGTTAAAACATAATAAGTAGGTAACAACTGTTCCAAAAATGGAAAATCAACAGATTCAACCTCAAAACCTTTGGCTTTAAGTTTTTCAACTTGTAAAAAAAATGCTTCTTTAATATCTTTTTGTAAACTAGGATGTTCAACCATCTCTTTGATATAGGCCACTTTTTTATGCTTTGGGTAATTTACCGTCAAATCAGTCAATAAGGTACTGTCGTGACCATCATCACCAGAGATAACTTCTAGCACCAATTTAACATCATCTATGTGCTTGGAAATCGGACCGATGCTATCAAAAGAAGATGCATAAGCAATCAAACCCCATCTGGAAACGCGCCCATAAGTGGGTTTTAACCCAATTACACCGCAAAAAGAAGAGGGCATTCGAACAGATCCGCCGGTATCGGTACCAAGTGAAACTTGACACATATCGGCTTGAACAGCTACAGCAGAACCTCCTGAACTTCCGCCAGAAACATGATTTCTATGAGAAAAATTAAGCACTGGACCAAAGGCCGAATTTTCATTGGTTGAACCCATTCCAAATTCATCACAATTTTGACGACCAATTATGATGGCATCCTCGTCAATTAGTCGTTGTACGGCTGTTGCAGTAAAAGTGGATTTAAAGGAATCTAAAATTAAACTCCCTGCCGACGAATGATGATCCTTAAAACAAAGCAAATCTTTGATACCGATAACCATACCCGCCAATTTACCCGCTGTTTTAGAAGCAATTTTTTTATCTATCAATTCGGCTTGAATCAATGCTTCATCTGAATAAACCTCTAAAAAAGCATTTAACTCGCCATTAAATTCATCAATTTTATTCAAATGATGCCGTACGATATCTACGCAAGAGGTTTCACCAGACAGAAATTTTTCCCTTAAAACATGATAAGGAACCGAAAAATCATTCATTCAAATACGGGTTCAATAAAACAGAAAAGCATAGTTGAAAATACATTCAACTATGCATAAATAATATAGGTAAGATGATACTACTTCTTATCCTCGTCTAATTCCTTGGTAATTTGTTCTTTTACATCATTCTTGGCATCCTGAAATTCACGAATGCCTTTTCCAAGACCTCTCATTAATTCAGGTAATTTTTTACCACCAAAAAACAATAATAATGCCAAGCCGATAAGTAGCATTTCACTACCTCCCATATTACCTAAAAACAAAAATATCGTTGCTGTGCTCATTTGTTTAAATTTAAAATTTTGTAAATATATTCAATACTAGTTAAAATTCCTTGTATTTTGATGAAGTTTGTCAAATTCATCTAACTCTGTTTTAATCGAATTAGCTACCCACAAAAGCAAAGCTAAATCATCTGTAAATCCAATAATGGGTAACAAATCAGGTATAAAATCAAATGGAGAGACGAAGTACAACAAAACAGCGACAATTTTAACCAACGTTTTGGCTGGAAGTTTTTTGTATTCTCCTTTCACATAAGCCTTAATCATTAAACTAAAAGTATATACATAATGGTTCAAAAGTTGAATAATAGATACATTATTCGAATTGGCCAATTCATTTACCTTGATAAGAGATTGCTTGATTAAATTCAGTAAACCCAATTTATTACTTTTCAATATCTTTTCACCCTGTTCCAAAGATTTTTGAAAAAAAGTGGATGATAATAATTTATCTAGAAACGACTCTTGATTCTCCATGAGTTAAAATTTAATTCTAAACTTACAAACTAAAGCTCAATTTCCCGATATCATGATCTTATTTTTTTTTACTTCAATTAATACATTCAATTATTAGCTGTTTTGTATTATTTTTGTCACTTGTAAAATTGTCAAACTTACCTAAAAATTTAAATAATGAAAATTACTGTCGTAGGAGCTGGAGCTGTAGGTGCAACTACCGCTGATAACATCGCTCGCAAAGAATTAGCCGATGAATTAGTATTGTTAGATATCAAAGAAGGTATTGCAGAAGGCAAAACGTTGGATATGTTCCAAACTGCTTCTTTGCTTGGTTTTGATACACGCCTAATTGGGTCCACCAATGATTACTCCAAAACAGCTAATTCTGATGTAGTTGTAATTACTTCTGGTTTACCTAGAAAACCAGGTATGACTCGAGAGGAATTGATTGGAGTTAATGCAGGTATTGTTAAAAGTGTCGTAGAAAACATTTTAAAATACTCTAAGAATCCTATCATTGTCATCGTTTCAAATCCAATGGACACCATGACTTATTTGGCTAAATCAATTTCTGGATTAGATAAGCACCGCATTATTGGAATGGGTGGAACATTAGATTCAGCAAGATTCAAATGTTATTTAGCTAAAGCAATGGACGTATCCATCAATGATGTACAAGGAACAGTAGTTGGAGGCCATGGTGATACCACAATGATTCCTTTGAAGAGATTAGCTACTTACAACGGAGTTCCTGTAAGCCAATTTTTGGATTCAGAAACGCTAGATAAAGTAGCTGCAGATACGATGGTTGGTGGCGCAACGTTAACAGGCTTATTGGGCACCTCTGCTTGGTATGCACCTGGTGCAGCTGGAGCAGCATTGGTAGAAGCAATTGTAAGAGACGAGAAAAAAATCATGTCTTGCTGTGTGGCATTAGAGGGAGAATACGGACAATCCGATATTTGCCTTGGAGTTCCTGTTGTTTTAGGCAAGAATGGATGGGAGAAAATCGTTGATTACCAATTAAACGAGGAAGAACAAGCAGCATTTAATAAATCTGCCGATGCAGTAAGAAATATGAATTCGGTATTACAAACCTTGAGTTTATAAGTAGAATACTTTAGAGACAAAAAAGGGTGAAAAATCATTTTCACCCTTTTTTTTATATAAAAATGTCATTATTTTGATCGTATTGCTGTGACAGGATCCATTTTGGCCGCAACCCAGGCAGGAATAATACCTGACAAAATTCCAATAAAACTGGAAATAATTAAGCCTGTTGTGATATTTGAAATCGTTAAAGTAAGTGGCAGAGAGTCTTGCGGAATCAAAGTAATCAAAACAACCAAGCCTATACCTACCAATCCACCAATTAAACTTAAAAAGACAGCTTCAAACAAAAATTGAAATAAAATAAAATAATTTTTCGCTCCCAAAGATTTTTGAATTCCGATGATGTTTGTGCGTTCTTTAACAGAAACAAACATAATATTTGCAATACCAAAGCCACCAACAAGTAGCGAAAAACCAGCAATCAAAGAACCGGCAATATTTAAAGCAGAAAAAACTCCATCAAAAAAACTTTGTAATCCATCTAAACGGTTAACAGAAAAATTATCATCTTCTTTGGGTTTAATAGACCGCAGGCTACGCATTAAACCCTTTATTTCGCCTTCCATAGCCTCTTGATTTTTATCCGAATCAAAAGCTTTAATGGCAATATCTGGTGCTGGTTGATCTTTTTGAAATATGGCGGAAAAGGTAGAATAGGGAATAATGACTTTTTCATCAGGACTACCCCCAAAATTTAACACATCGCTACCTTTCTTTTCAATTACCCCAATGACCGAAAATTTGATTCCGTTGATCTTAATCACCTCCCCGACTGCACTTCCTCCTTCGGTAACTAGATTTTCAGCTACTTTGGCACCGATAATCACGGAATTTATGGCATTTTCTGATTCAATTGGAAGAAAATAACGACCCTCTGCAATGGTTATACTAGAGA
>JBILRJ010000165.1:0-6853 GCA_044372695.1 Spirosomataceae bacterium | reverse complement strand
ATAAATACAATGGCCAGCCTTTACTCAGAGCCATATTGAAGCAAGAGTGAGCAAAACCTTTGATCGACTCGTCTGTGTTATACATGGTTAATGCAACTCCATCACCTTGAAAATTGTACACTTCGAAGGTTTGTGGTGCACCACCATCTTCTGGAGTAAATGATACCGTCAATTTACCTTTTCCTTTAGTGACAAAATCAGTTGCTCGGTATTGATCGCCAAAAGCATGTCTACCAATCATGATCGGTGCTGTCCAGTTTGGAACTAATCTTGGCACATTGGAACAAACGATCGGCTCTCTGAAAACAGTTCCATCTAAGATATTACGGATGGTTCCATTGGGAGATTTCCACATTTGCTTTAAATCAAATTCTATTACACGTGCCTCATCTGGAGTAATGGTAGCACATTTAATCCCAACACCGTATTTTTTAATGGCTTCTGCTGCCTCGATGGTTACTTGGTCATTCGTTTCATCACGATACTCAACACCTAAATCATAATATTTGATATCAAGATCTAAATATGGTAAAATCAATTTATCCTTGATGAATTTCCAAATGATTCGAGTCATTTCATCACCATCAAGTTCTACTACAGGATTGGCTACTTTAATTTTTTCCATTTTTTGTGTAATAAATTTAAAAGTTAGAGAATATCATAGTCAGTGACTTTTGATAATCCTGCAAAGGTATGCACTAAATCTTTTTTCTCTATTTTTTTGAAACAAATTTGATAAATATATCTAGATATTTTTCTAAAGCCAGACAGATATTCGCCTTCAAGCTTAAATTAAGGAAGTCTTATCTATATGGGTGATAGTTTTGAAGCTCTAAAGATGTAAATTTTTGAATTCAAAATTTAGGCCATTCTATTTGAAAAATATTTAAGCTAAAAAGCGTAAATTGCAATTCTTTTTTAATTAATTCTGCATTATGTTTGAGAGTTTAAGTTCCAAATTGACCACCGCGATGCGCACCCTGAAAGGGAATGGTCGAATTACTGATGTGAATGTCGCAACTACCGTAAAGGAGATTCGTCGTGCTTTAATGGACGCCGATGTCAATTACAAAGTAGCCAAAGAGATTACAGACCGTATCAAAGAACAAGCATTAGGTCAAAAAATTCTTATATCTGTTGAACCTGGCCAACTTCTCGTGAAGATTGTTCACGAAGAATTAACCCAGTTAATGGGCGGTCAAAAACAAGAAATCAATTTAAAAGGGGACCCTTCTGTGGTCTTAATTGCTGGTTTACAAGGATCGGGTAAAACCACTTTCTCAGGTAAATTGGCTCAGTACATCAAGAAATCAGGTCGTCAAGTTTTGTTGGTGGCGTGTGATATTTACCGTCCTGCTGCAATTGACCAACTCAAGGTATTGGGTGAACAAGTTGGAGTAGAGGTTTACGCTGAACCTGAAAATAAAAATGCTGTTTCCATCGCTGAAAATGCCCTTTCTTATGCTCGGAAAATGGGTAAGAAAGTAGTCATTGTCGATACTGCCGGTCGTTTAGCTGTAGACGAAGCCATGATGAATGAGATAGCTGCCGTTAAACAAGCAATTAAGCCTACAGAGATATTATTTGTCGTGGATTCCATGACAGGACAAGACGCGGTAAATACAGCAAAAACGTTCAATGATCGCTTGAATTTTGATGGGGTTGTTTTGACCAAATTGGACGGTGATTCAAGAGGCGGGGCGGCATTGTCCATTCGTCAAGTAGTTGATAAGCCCATCAAATTTATCTCAACGGGTGAAAAAATGGAAGCCTTGGATCAGTTTTATCCTGATCGGATGGCCAATCGTATTTTGGGAATGGGAGACGTTCTTTCTTTAGTAGAAAGAGCTCAACAAGCCTTTGACGAAGATGAAGCTGCGCGTTTAAATAAGAAAATTCGTCAAAATAACTTCTCTTTTGAAGATTTTTATGCTCAATTGCAGCAAATCAAAAAAATGGGAAATATCAAAGATTTGATGGGAATGGTGCCAGGAATGGGTCAGGCCGTAAAAGACATTGACGTTTCCAATGATTCGTTCAAACCTATAGAGGCCATCATCCAATCGATGACCATTAAAGAAAGACAAAATCCGGATATTTTAAATCCTTCTCGCAAAAATCGGATTGTCAAAGGTTCAGGTACTTCTATTCAGCAGGTCAATAATTTGTTGAAGCAGTTTGAGGATATGCGAAAAATGATGAAAATGATGAACAAGGTCCAAGATGGCAAAATGAAAATGCCTAATTTGGGGAACATGATGAAAAGGTAATCACATACCCAAAAAGAATTGAATCTTTTTGGGTATACATTTTCTTATTTCCTAATCACTGCTCCTAACTCTTTTTCGAAACTATTCATGAGCTTTTCCATGCTAGAATCAATCACCTTATCAGTTAAGGTTTGATTTTCATCTTGTAAAATAAAGCAAACGGAATACGATTTCTTGCCTTCTCCAAGGTTTTTTCCTTCGTATACATCAAAAATACTGATGGATTTTAATAAGGTTTTTTCCGTTTGTTGTGCTACCTTTTTAATTTCTTGTAAAGTCACTGATTTATCGATTACCAAAGATAAATCCCTACGCACTTCTGGGAATTTAGATATTTCCTGATAACTAAAATCTTTTTTCTCTTGTTTTAACCAATAATCCCAATCAAAATCAGCCATAAAAACATCCTGTTTGATGTCAAATTTCTGAGCTAAATTCGGATGAATCATTCCAATTTCAGCACACACTTTTTTCTGAATGGAAATTTTCAAACCAAAAGCGAAGGTATTGGATTTTTCAATAACCTCAGTTTCAAATGCCTTTCCACCTAGATTGTTCATCAAAGCCTGGCAAATCTGATATAAATGATGCAATTGGACTTTTTGAGGTTGAGAATCCCAAGTTTCTCCACTCAATAGACCTGTCATATAAAGTGCCAAATGTCTTTTTTCAATGTATTTGGGAGATTTTTTATGGTATGTTTTTCCAAACTCAAAAAACTTTAAGTCTTTTTGTCGGCGATTTATATTATGAGATAATGCTTCCAATCCATTAAACACCATGCTTTGGCGGAGTACACCCAAGTCTTCAGAAAGTTTATTCAAAATTTCTACATCCTCAAAATTCAAATCGCTTCGAATCAATTGGTGGTAGTCTGCCTTGGTGAGAGAATTGGAAATGATTTCATTAAAACCTTTTGAGGCTAAACTTAGGGAAGTGTTTTGTTGTATCTTTTCTTTATCTAAACCAGGGAATTCAGATACAAATGCCGCACTCAAATGATCCGATAAGGGAATGTTATCTAAACCATAAATACGCAATATTTCTTCGATTAAGTCGGCTTCTCTAGTTACGTCCACTCGATAGGCAGGCGCAATGGCAGTAAAACCTTCAGAACTTAATTCGATCAATTCAAAATCCAAGGCCTTGAGAATTTCTTGGATTCTCTCAGGCGATAAGTCAATGCCCATCCAATCATGGATGCGCTGATAAGTTGTTTTAATAGACGCCAATTCGGTTTTCAGTGGGTAATGATCCACGATGTTTGAGCTAACCTTTCCTCCCGCAATCTCTTGTATGAGCAAGGCTGCATATTTCAATGCCATTAATTTTGCTTCTACATCAGTTCCTCTTTCAAAACGAAAAGAAGCGTCTGTTTTCAAACCATGTTGTTGAGAAGCTTTCCTGATTCGTTCAGGTTTAAAATGGGCAACTTCCAAATAGATTCTTTCCGTGCTATCTTGAATTCCTGAATCTTCTCCACCCATCACACCAGCTAAACCAATTGGGCCTTCAGTATCACAAATCATGATTTCCTCTCCCGATAACTTTCGCTCAATACCGTCCAGGGTTTTGAACAAACTCCCCTTTGGTAATTGATCAACAATTAATTTTCCTCCGCGAATTTTGTGCCAATCATAGGCATGCATAGGCTGTCCCAATCCATGGCATATGAAATTGGTCACATCAACGACATTGTTGATGGGTCTTAATCCGATGGCTTTAAGCCGCTCTTGCAACCATTCTGGAGAGGGGGCTATTTTTACTTGATCGATACTTAAACCACAAAAACGGGTACATCCATCATCTTTGATTTCAATTTCAATGGGAAATTGATTGTTTTCTGCGTTAAATTTTTCAGTATTGGGCAGCTGTACGCTGATGCCACTCACTGCTCGAATGTCTCTTGCTACTCCCCAATGTGAAGCCGCATCGGCTCTGTTGGGAGTTAAACCAATTTCCAATACGGTATCTGAAGAAAGTTGGAAAAAATCAGCCGCGGAAGTTCCATTAGCAACTTGCGTGTCAAGAATTAAAATACCATCATGTGAATCACCTAAGCCAATTTCATCTTCCGCACAAATCATTCCTTCGGAAGGTTGACCATAAACTTTTCTTTTTTCAATTTTGAAAAGTTCTTTCCCTTCTTTGTCGTATAAGGTAGTTCCAGGAGTAGCTACAATTACTTTTTGTCCTTGAGCTACATTTGCTGCACCACAAACAATCGTCAATATTTCATCTAAACCTGCATCGACTGTTGTTAGGCTTAATGTTTTTTCTTTTACCTGAAATTTTTCGCAAGTCAGAACTTCTCCAACCACAAAACCTTTTAGTCCTCCAGCTATTGTTTCGTGCGGTTCAATGCCTTCCACTTCCAATCCTGTGTTTGTCAAAAGGACATCTAATTCTTCCGGGCTACCTTTTTGAGGCAATAGAGAAATGTCAATAAAATCGGTCAACCAATTGAGAGAAATCTTCATTTTTTTAGATTATCGGGTAAATTTCATTTTGTAATCCACTGAAACTTTACCTTTGGTAATATCTGTTAATTTATTTTTAATCAAACGCTTTTTAACTAAACTTAAATGATCAGTAAAAAGAATCCCTTCGATGTGGTCATATTCATGCTGAATGATCCGCGCAGCTAAACCTTCAAATACCTCTTCTTTTTCTTCGCCTTTTTCTGTCCAATAATGAATTTTAACAAATTCTGGGCGGAAAACATCTCCTCTAATTCCTGGTATGGATAAACACCCTTCTTCAAATCCCCATTCTTCACCTGTCTCATCTAAGATGGTTGGATTGACAAAAACTTTCTTGAAATCGATCAAAGAAGTATCCAAATCTTCCTCTTTTTCACCTTCATTCATGGGTCTTCCGTCCACAACAAACAACCTGAGGTCTTTTCCGATTTGCGGAGCCGCTAAACCCACGCCACTGGCAGCATACATGGTTTCAAACATATCTTCTGAAAGTTTAATTAAATCTAAACTCCCAAATTCAACATCATGGGCAACTTTTCTCAGGACAGGGTCTCCGTAAGGAATGATAGGGTAAATCATATTTTAAGAAATCAAACCACAAATTTAATCATTTTAATGGAAAGCCTAAAAACTTTATTTGAGCGTTTTTTTGTAATTTGCCAAGATCTTGTTTCTGAGTAGATAAAAAAACATATTATGAATAGAAATTTTTTTAAGGCACATCCTTGGCATGGAATTCAAATTGGAGATCAAATGCCCGATCAGGTTACTGCCTTTATTGAAATCGTGCCAACTGATACGGTTAAATATGAAATAGATAAACAAACTGGGTATTTGAAAATAGATCGGCCACAAAAATTTTCCAACATTGTTCCCGCATTGTATGGTTTTTTACCTCAAACATATTGTGCAGAAGGTATTGCAGAATTGGCCAGAAAATATTCTGGAAAGGACATTACCCAAGGTGATGGTGACCCTTTGGATATTTTAGTTTTATCTGAGAGAGCCATTACCCATGGGGATATCTTATGTCAGGCTATTCCAATTGGAGGAATTCGTATGATTGATAAAGGCGAGGCAGATGATAAAATCATTGCGGTGTTAAAAGATGACCCGATTTATGGCAAATGGAGAGATATTTCTGATGCTCCTAAAGATATCGTTCAACGACTTAGACACTATTTTTGGACCTATAAAATGTTGCCAGGTGAGACAACCACCAACGCCGTAGATATTGATGAGGTATATGGTCGAGAAATCGCTCATGAAGTCATTCGACAATCGAGAGAAGATTATCGCAAAAATTTCGGATAGGTATTTTTCCATTGTTTGGAGTATTTTTCCATTCGACATTATTTTGCTGAATTTTATTGAAATAATGTTCAAACTTGCAAATCAAATTATTTTCCTTTCTAAGTTTCATTTTCATTATTGGAATTGGTTCTGCCATGAGTAGTTCCGAATCTGAATTTGAGGTAAAAGAAAATTCTGTGTTAAAATTGGATTTGAATAGAGAAATTGTTGAAAATGCATCTACTGAAGATAACCCTTTTTCAGAACTAGCAGGACCCTTTTTTTCCAATACAGAATCCGTTGGACTTATTCAAATTATTTCTGCCTTGGAAAGGGCGCGTGTTGATAAAAACATCAAAGGTATTTATTTAGATATCAGTTTTCCGGTGGCAGGCTTCGCACAATTGACCGAAATCAGGGATGCTTTAGAGAAGTTCAAAAGTTCAGGAAAATTTGTTTATACCTATTCTAATGCTTACTCCGAAAAAGCCTATTATATGGCTTCTGTTTCTGATAAGGTGTATTTAAACCCGGGAGGTTTGTTGGATTTCAATGGAATCAGTGTTCAGTACATGTTTTTCAAAAAAGCTTTCGAAAAATTGGATATTGAACCGATGGTTTTTCGAGTTGGACAATTTAAATCGGCAGTGGAACCTTTTATCAGAGAAGATATGAGTGCAGAAAATAAAATGCAAACACATTCTTTTTTGAGCTCCATCAATGATCAAGTATTTGCTAAAATAGCGGCTTCGACTAAAATCCCTGTTTCTCGATTGAATTTAATTGCTGATAGTTTGAAGGCCTACA
>JBILRJ010000164.1:0-6861 GCA_044372695.1 Spirosomataceae bacterium | reverse complement strand
GGCAAACCATCATTTTATTTTCTTGACCCCAATTCAAATTTTTACCTTGCTTATACCTTAAATTGGTATTGGTGTTACGATCCCCTATAATTTTTATGGGATTTTGAACACGTATCATGCCGTGATCGGTGGTTATGATGACTCTACCTTTTTTATCGGCAATTTTTTTCAAAAAATCGAACAATGGAGAATGCTGAAACCAACTGGCTGTAATGCTTCGATAGGCCGATTCATCCGGAGCCAACTCTTTGATCATGGCCATGTCAGTCCGAGCATGAGAGAGCATATCTACAAAATTATAAACGACTACATTCAACTGGTTGGTCATCAATTTATTGAAGTTATCTACCAAGGATTTCCCTTGGTGCTGATGAACAATTTTATGGTAAGAAGCTTTGGCATTGATTTTTAATCGTTTGATTTGCTCATTCAAGAAAAATTCTTCATTCTGATTAAATCCTTCATCCTCTTCTGAATCTCCTGCGTCGTTGATCCACTTATCAGGGTATTTCTTTTGAATTTCAGAAGGCATCATACCTGCAAATATGGCATTTCGAGCGTAAGCTGTGGTAGTGGGTAAAATGGAATAATAGGTCTTTTCCTCTTCCATTTGAAAATAATCTTGTATAATATTTTCCAATGTCTTCCATTGATCAAACCTAAGGTTATCAATCAAAATAAAAAACAAAGGACTGCGATCATTTAATTTCGGGAAAACATGCTTTCGCATCATTAAATGAGATAATACAGGAGTTTCTTCGTTTGGCTTTTGTAACCAATTTTCGTAATTCTTTTCAATGAATTTACCGAAATGAACATTTGCCTCGGATTTTTGACTACTTAAAACTTCCGCCATGGATTTGTTCTCCGTTTTATCAATTTCCAACTCCCAATACAAAAGTTTTTTGTAAATTTCAGACCATTCCTCGGCATTCAATTTATCTTGATATTGCAAAGATAATTGTTGAAAATCTTGCTGATAACTAACATTTGTCTTCTCCTCTTCTAACCTTTTTTTATCAAAGATTCTTTTTACAGAAAGTAAAAGCTGATTTGGGTTTAAAGGTTTGATTAAATAATCAGCAATTTTAGAACCTATGGCATCTTCCATCAATTCTTCTTCTTCTGATTTGGTAATCATGATAATGGGAAGATTCGGTCGAATTTGTTTCGTGGCTACTAATACTTCCAAACCAGACATGCCGGGCATGTTTTCATCTAAAAATAATAAATCAAATTTTTGATTTTCCACTTTTTCCATCGCATCCGCTCCCGAGTTAACCGTTGTAACTTGGTATCCTTTACCTTCCAAAAATAAAATATAAGGCTTTAGTAAATCAATTTCATCATCAGCCCACAAGATCGAATAGTTCATTTATGAAAATTTAAAAGAAAAACATATTTATCCATTCATTATTGCACAAATAGAAAATTAATTTTTGTTAATTCCTTTTTTCCAACAATGGAAGCTCAAATTTAGCTAATTTTACAAGGAAATCATTATTCAAACAATGGCTAACTCATTACCTGTCCAATTTTCTCTCGAAGCCAAAGAAAACCTGCAACATTTATTAAAAAACGGGTCTTTCCCTGAACCATTTTTAAGAATTGGAATGAAAGGAGGAACTTGTGGGGGAACCTATTTACTTGGATTCGATCACAAAACAAATTTTGATGAGGAGTATACCATAGATGGAATTCCAATCATCATTGATAAAAGACAATTGCTTTTTGTTATTGGGACAATCATTGAATTTGAAAAGAAAGCCAATGGATTTTATTTACACAAAACACCCACTTTATGAAATTTGCTGCCATAGATATCGGATCCAATGCCGCTCGATTACAGATTTCCAGTGTTTTAGAAAATGATGGAGTCGTCAGTTTTAAACGAATTGAGTATGTGCGTTTCGCCTTACGCTTAGGACATGATGTATTCAGTCAAAATGTCATTACACCTGAATCAGAGGTTCGCATTTTCAAATTAATGCATGCCTATAAATTATTGATGGAATTGCATGAAGTCAAAGACTATGCCATTTGTGCGACCTCAGCCATGAGAGAAGCAAATAATTCAAGTGATATCATTACCAGAATTCAAAAAATCTTGGATATGAAAATCCAAATCATTGATGGAAACAGAGAAGCTGAATTAATCAATGATGTTGTCGTACAATCATTGCATCCCATGAAAAACTACCTACATATCGATGTTGGAGGAGGATCAACTGAATTGAATTTTTATCAAAATCGGGAAAAATTAGCCTCGAAATCATTTAAAATTGGTTCAGTTAGGCTATTGGAAGGAAAAGAAAAAGAAGGTGATTGGGAAAAAATGAACAATTGGATAGCTCAACAAAAATTGCACCTGCGTGGGCCTATTACCGCAGTTGGTACAGGTGGAAATATCAATAAACTTTATAATATTTCGACCCAAGTTAGTGAGGACAAAATAATGTCCTCCATTGAATTGCAAAAAGTTTCCAATCATGTGGCATCTTTTTCCTATGAAGATCGCGTACATAAACTTCGTTTGAATACGGACCGTGCGGATGTAATTGTACCAGCGGCATCAATCTATTTGGCAGCCATGCATGTAGCAGAGTGTCAAGAGATTTTCGTGCCCGATTTGGGATTAAAAGATGGAATGATTCAAATGTTGTATGACCGATACATCAAGAAAAAGAAAGAGTAAAAAAGATGGATTAAATCCCAGCTACTTCTTTGATGTTGCCGTTTTCACAATTTAAAAAACGAGCACTTACTTGTCGCATGGTATTGTAATCATGGCTAGCCATGAGAATAGCCATTCCTTGTTGATTCAATTGCTTGAACAATTGCATAACTTCTAAAGATACAACGGGATCCAAATGACCCGTAGGTTCATCTGCTAATAATAAAACGGGGTTATTTAAAATTGCGCGAGCAATGCAAATTCTTTGTTGCTCTCCTCCAGACAAACGATGCACGCGCTTTTCAATGGCAGATGACATGCCTACTTTTTGCAGTACTTGTTCGACTCGAAAACGTATTTCATCTTTGTTCGTATGTCCTGTAGCTTCTAAAACAAAAGATAGATTTTTTTCTACATTTCGATCTGTCAGCAATTGGAAATCTTGAAATACAAATCCCAACTTACGTCTAAGAAAAGGAATTTCTTTTTTCTTGAGATTATTCAAAGAGTAACCAGCCACAGAGGCCATACCTAACTCAATGGGAAGTTCTGCAAAGATGGATCGGAAAAAAGTACTTTTTCCACTTCCTGTTTTACCTATTAAATAAAAAAAATCACCTTGATTAACTTGAACACTAATATTTTGCAGGGTAAGAGAACCTTCCTGCATGATACTCACATTTTCGTAGGATAAGATGGAATTTGCCATTGGAAAAGGTATTAATTTCCTGAGTTTACTTTAGCATGGTCTGCTAAAAATGTAGCTAAACCTGAGTCGGTTAAAGGATGCTTCAACAGAGCAAGAATAGCAGATAAAGGACCTGTCATGACATCAGAACCAGCCTCAGCACACTTGATGATGTGCATCGAATGGCGAACAGAAGCCGCTAAAATTTGTGTATCAAACTCGTAATTATCATAAATCAATCGAATCTGTTCAATTAACTCGATACCATCAAAAGAAATATCGTCTAAACGACCCACAAAAGGGGAAACATAAGTTGCACCTGCCTTTGCAGCTAATAAAGCTTGGCCTGCAGAAAATACCAAAGTACAATTGGTTTTAATTCCTCGGTCTGAAAAATATTTCAAGGCTTTAATTCCGTCTTTGATCATGGGAATCTTCACCACAATTTTATCATCTAATTCTGCTAACTCCTCTCCTTCTCTAATCATGCCTTCATAATCGGTAGCAATAACCTCTGCAGAAACATCTCCTTCTACAAGATCACAAATAGCTTTATAATGACGCAAAACATTGTCTTTACCGCTAATACCTTCTTTGGCCATTAAAGAAGGATTTGTGGTAACGCCATCTAAAACACCAAGATCTTGTGCCTCTTTAATTTGTGCTAGGTTGGCTGTATCGATAAAAAATTTCATGGGAAGATAAGAATTTTGGGTACAAAAAAATGGCAAATTCACCGCTACAACCAACCTACCCTTGCTTCGATCAAGACCTGGGGGATTCAGCGGGAGCTGGTAATTTGCCGATGCAAATATGCTAAAAAATATCCTTTTTACAAAATTTGTATGGTTTAATTGCTCATTGCTTTTAACTTTGGAGAGATATAAGTCTTCCATGAAAAATACATACCTACTTTTGTCAAGCATTTTGTTCTTTTTTGCTTGTGATTCTTCATCCGATGCTTGGTTGGTAGAAGCCAAATCTCGTTTGAAAAAAGGAGAATTAGTAAGCGCCAAAGAAGCCATTGAAAAATCATTGGAAAAAAATCCAGGATCAGCTGAGGCTTTCAACATCAAAGGTGTTATTGCTTTTCAAGAAAAGGACTACGAAAGCGCTGAAAAAAATTACCTGAAATCCACTGAATTGAAACCTTCATTTTACGAAGCTCAACTTAACCTCGCTGCCGTAAGAATGGAATCTTTACAATGGCAAAAAGCACTGATTCCTGCACAAAAGGCTGTAAAAATAGCTCCTGACTCCAGCGATGGCTATTTAAAAAGAGGCATCATTTGGGCCGCATTAAAAAATCCCACTCTCGCCAAAATAGACTTCAAAACTGCTATCATGAAAAATCCCAAAGAGATCAATGCCATTTACAATTTGGGGAATATATACTATCAATCACAATCCTTAGATTCCGCCATCGTTCAATTTGAAAAAGCCATACAAGTGAATGATTCGTACGCCAAAGCGTATTATGCGATGGGATTAAGCTTATACAAACAAGGAAAACCAGAAAAAGCGTGTCTGGCATTCCAACAGGCCAAAAAATTAAATTATCCAGGGGCAAGTGATGCTGTTAAAAATCTTTGTCCATAAACACAAATCATAATCTCATGCAAAAATTGATTTTTATCTCGGGAATTCTATTTACAATCATATTTGCCTTGTTTTCTTATTGGCAATTAAATGATCCTGACCCCATACTTTGGGTTCCCATTTATGGAGTTGCCTCCTTTTCTGGTATTCAAGCTACCAGAAATAAAATCAATTCTGAATTAATGCTCATATTACTGATTTTATCATTTTTTGCTGGACTACAAACCTGGTTGCAGATGGATGCTTGGGAGGGCTTTTTAACCGATGGATTAAGTATGAAAACACAGAATCAAGAATTAGCAAGAGAGGCAGTAGGATTGTGGATTGGATCATTTTCTTTTGCTACATTTTACACTTTATCAAAAATCAAATAAACAAATGTTACAGCTCGGATTTGCATCAGCCATATTGCCCAACAAAACCCTGAAAGAGGTTTTGGATTTTGCACATGAAAAAGAATTTGAATGCGTAGAAATCATGTGTTGGCCATCGCTTAATGAGGATACAAGGAGGTATGCTGGTGTCACACATTTAGCCGTAGATAAAATGGATGAAACAGCATTCATGAGCTTAAAAAAGCAATTAGCTGAACATCCATGCCAAATTTCAGCTTTGGGATATTATCCAAATCCCATGGATCCTGACAAAGAAAAAGCAGAATTTTATCGAAATCATATCAAAAAAATCATCCGAGCTGCAGCATTTTTGGGTATACCTACTGTCAATACATTCATTGGTAGGGATTACACCAAAAACATTGATTACAACATCAAAATGTTTAGCGAAGTTTGGCCAGAAATCATCCAATTGGCTGACGAATTAAACATCAAAATTGGAATTGAAAACTGCCCCATGTTTTTCACAGATGATGAGTGGCCGGGAGGAAAAAATCTGGCAACAACACCCAAAATCTGGGACCAACTTTTTTCCATTATACCCTCCAAAAATTTTGGATTAAATTACGATCCTTCGCACATGGTATGGCAAATGATGGATTATTTATATCCCATTTATCATTACAAGGAAAAACTTCATCACATTCATCTCAAAGACGTCAGAGTTTATCCAGAAAAATTAAACCGTGTAGGCATTTTAGCCAATCCTCTTGAATACCACTCTCCCAAAATTCCAGGACAAGGCGATATCCATTGGGGAAAATTCATTTCCGCTTTGAATGATGTACGATACCGAGGGCCAATGGTTATCGAAGTCGAAGATAAGGCTTACGAAGGAAGTGAAAAAGATGTTGAAAAAGCTATTATTTCAGCAAGAAATCACATAAGATCATGGATGTAATCCATGTATTTTATCAATTTAAGAATAATAGACTCCTAAACTTTAAGGCTTAAAGAACCAAATTAAATGTCTCTTTAAAGCGCTGGAACCATCCGAACGGTTGCATTAATTGCGTTTGATCGGTAATTCCTCGAACCTTTAAAACTAAATTCTGTTTCAGAAATACCTAGTACATCCCCAGCACCATCCAGCAAGAAATTATTGGTTTCTGAAACGACCAAATTAAGATCATTAGATAACAACTTCCATTTCCCAGTCGCTGTACTATTTCCAGTATTATCAATGGCAAAAGCGGTGCCATCAGGTTTAAACGTTACTCGAACCTTGGCTAAATCGTATGGTGAACCTTCAGGAGTTCTTCCTCTTAAAAAAACCTGACCCTCTAGATAACCTGTTGCGTTTACCTCTTGAATCATCCAAACTTTGGAAACTAGAATTTCCGTTTTGGTCTTAGGGCCAACGGCTGATTCTTTACAAGAAAACAAAACAATTAAAAAAAGTATGGGTAAGAATAATTTTAAGATGCGCATAGTGTTGTCAAATGAAGGATTAAAATTACTAAAAAAGAGGTGCGAAAATCACACCTCTTGATTAATTATTTTTA
>JBILRJ010000163.1:0-6951 GCA_044372695.1 Spirosomataceae bacterium | reverse complement strand
TTTGTCTAAAATCTTTGAAACGTGGAACGTCAGGGAATTTTTCCAATACTTTTAAGGTTTGTGGTGCACCCATATCTACATCACAAAGTGCTACGATATTCGCTAAGCCAGTATTGTATAAGGACATTACGTCCGAACCTCCTTGATTACCAATTCCAATGCAAGCCAAATTCACTTTTTCGCCGGGTTTTTTACCAATAAAAAAGGAAGGCATGGCTGAAGCCGCAGAAATTATGGCTGAGCTTTTAAGGAATTCTCTTCGCGAGTTATGATTCGTTTTCATGTGCGTTTTTTCTTTAATAGTTAAAAGTCAAAAGAAGGTTTTTTATACTTATTTCTAAAATTTGATTTGCTTTATTTTTTCCACTTGGCATCCAATGTTTTCATGAAAAAACCGCCTACCACGCTTCTTGCTTGAAAACCTACTTGTTTCCCATTGCTTGTTTCATACCAATCGCTGAAAGGGACATGACTAGGCGTTTCTTTCATGAAGAGATAAATGGGATCAATAAACGCTTCGAAATCTTTGTTATTATTTGCCAAAGTCGCAGTCCAAATGATCCAATCATTTTTGGTATAGGTTTTCCGACTGTCTAAGGGTAAACCGAAAGTATTTTGTTTGCCCAAATAATAGGCAATTTCTTTTTCATAAACCTCTTTGGGAAATAAATGGAGTCCCAATAACTGGTCCCAAATTAAATTGTACTTCTGGCTCCAAGTATTGTTTTTGTTAAATGTCAGTGCATAGTGATCACCTTCATCTGCCATCATCATCCATTTTTTCACATACGATTTAGCGATGTTTTGAAGGGAGTCGGCGGTAGGTATGTCTCCTAAATTTCGTGCCATTTGTGCATATGCTCCTATTCCATTGATGGCCTTGACGGATAAGTTGGCATTGCGTTCTAGGTGACCAGCAAAATCATCGGTGCACAATTGATTCGCTGGGTCAAGTCCATCTTTTACTAAAAATGAAACCCATTGGCTTAAAGTTTTCCAATGTTGTTTGGCAAAATCGGAATTTCCTTCCGCCTTACAAATCGCTGCTGTTAAAATGATCATGTTGCCAGCTTCCTCTACTGGCATGTCTTCCGGATAGGTTTGTCCATTGGCCAAAGGGTATGTGCCAATGTCATGTGCAGGGAAAGGTTTTGTCCATTGCCCACTTTCGCTGTAATAAATTAACGGCTCAACCATGCCTTTTAGTAAGACAGGATTGTACAACAAACTCAAAGGTGCTGACGGGTAAGTAACGTCTACGGTCCAAATGGATCCATTGCTAAAGTTTTCTTTTTGAGGGAAAAGCACTTCATTATTGGCACCACGAACCAATTTATGAGCCGCCAATGATTGACGGTAGGCTGCAACGCAAATTTCAGCATATTTTTTACCGCCTGCTTTTAAGGCATCTTGGTATATTTGTTGATCCCATTGATCACAAATTTGACGCACTTGAGGGTATTCTTGGTCCGCAACACTGAGTAAATGCTCTATTTTTCCATGGATTTTCACCCACCAGGCTTTGAGGTCTTTGTTGAAATATTGAATGGAATACACATCGTCATAGGCCAGCAAAAGTCTGCTTTTTTTCGTTTTTGGGCTAGAAATACTTTTCCACTGACTCGTCAAAAACGAAGTTTCGGAGGAATTTGTCGGAATGAATTTGTTAGATTTTCCAATAGCTATTTGCCTCATCGATTGGATTGTCTGCGTGCTCAATTTTTGATTTTTATCTGAACTTGCCAAATAGGCATATCCCCAATCAATCCGAACATCATCACCTTTTCTACCCAAAACCTTTTGAGATTTTGTGCCGGATTTAAGGTAATTCACCAAGCCAAATTGTCCCGCTGTAATGTTTAATTCTTGTTTGAATTCCATTCGAGCCACATCAGCAGCCAATCCAAAATTGATTTCGGTGGCATGGGATTTTTTGTCTTTTGAAACAATTTCAAAATTCACGTAGGAAACAGGTCTTGATAGTAAATCTAAATTTGAAGCGATCAAAGGGGAAATGAATTCCACCGATAATTCCACTGGACCACAGTCAAATACATACTTGGTTTGAGTGGCTGTTACGTTGACCGATTTTTGTTTCGCTAAATTAATTGCTGGGCCTTTTTTCTGTTCTGCCAGTCCGACATCTAACCAGGCATTTCCTTTGGGATTGATGCAATGCATCGCTAATACATTTTTTCCTTTTTTCAAGGCTTTTTTTAGGTCTTCCGACAATGGATAATTGGTTAATTTGGAGGTGTGGCAGTTTTTACAATCATAGATTTGAGTGCCATTCAAATATACCTCTACATCGTCGTCGTGTCTAAGTTGCAAGAGTAATTGCTCTATGTTGGTTTGGTTCATTTCGAAAGTTCTTCTGACCCAAATACTTTTTGAATTCCAAGCCGTTGAAAAATTATTACCCCAACCTTTGCCAAAAGGCATTTTACCTGTGAACCAATTTTTAGCATCGAAATTTTCCGTCATCCAATTTGGCCCTGGATCAGATTCGATGAATTGAACCTCCATGGGGGTGCTTAATTCTCCTGAGGGCAACAAGGTTTCTGTTGGGATGGGTAATTGACCTAAAAATTGATAGGTTTTTTGATCTACTTTGATGAAACCTAGGAGCGATTGGTCATTTCCTGTCCAATGGCGGGTCGTGCTGGTGTTTAACTGATCACTGAATGACCATATACTGAAATAGGGATCATGTGTGATTAAGGGATAAGCAGGCATTTTGTTTACCTGACCCATTAGGGAGAACCCTAATAGCCAAAACATTAATGTGAATAGTTTTTTCATCGTTTTTTATTGAGGTGTGTTTATTTTTTTTGAATGGAAAATTGATCCAATACTTCACCGTTTGAAGCAATCCATTTAGCTTCCAAGTAACGTCCTTTGATATCGAATAACATAGAACCCCCTTCTTTATTATTAGAGTATATAGATGATTTTAAAGGGTATTCCGCTTTTTGTCCACCCACTTTTCCGCCTGATCCACATACTACATAAATAACGCCTTGTCCATTTTTGTCCACCAAGTATTTGTTTTCGGCTTTTTTGCTTTCTACAATGTGCTTTTTAGGGTCAAAGGATTTATTCAATTCCGTATGGCCTTGCATCGCATAAGTTCTTTCGTAAACATGGCTATGGCCTGCAATAACAATATCTACTTGGTATTTTTCAAAAATGGGAGTGACGTTTTTGCGCATCATGATTAAATCATTTTCAAAATCAGAATCATGAGAGCCTTTGGTATAAGGAGGTTTATGAAAATAAGCAATTACCCAGGGTAATTTGTTGGCTTCTAAATCTTTGATCAGCCACTCTGTTTGTGCACCTTTTCCATTGAATAGATAGGTTCCATCCGTATTTAATTCCTCGGTATTGAGTGAAATTAAATGAACATTCCCGTAGTTGACGGAATAATAAGATTCGGTTCCTGAGGGAACACCGCCAGCCTCTCCTTGAGTGGGTAAAGTGAAAATCTTGAAATAGGGGGGTAAAGAAGAATCGTGTTTTCCCGCATAATCGTGGTTTCCTGGCGACGGGAAAAAAGCAGTATTCTGCAAAAAGTCCTTTTGATAAACATCAAATACATTTTTTTGGTACTCTTCCTCTTTTCCATTGTCGTAAGCATTATCGCCTAACCAAATCCAAGCATCCGGTTTTCGATCACCTACATAATTTAATAAAGCCTCATTGACGGCCTTTTGATTGTTGGTTCCTGAACCAAAGTCGCCCAAAGCCCAAATTCGAATGGCTTGATTGGAACCTGTTTTAGGAAGGGTTTTCAGGTATTGATTAGGGGAGGAGGCTTCTAATTGATTCGTATTCCCAATCGTGTAATAATATTTTTTATTGGGTTTTAGGTGATTGACTTGAAGTTCATGGTCAATCACTTTGTTACCATCTTGAATGATAATGGTTTGATGAGTTTGTTTTTCACCTAAGCTTATTTGGCTGGAACTCGCTTGATCTGTTCTCCAACGTATAACTCCTGAAGTTTGGGTAATATTTTGAATGTAAGGTCCTCGGGTAATTTTGGGTTTTTGTGCCATTAACACAAAACCTAAAAACAGTCCACTCAATGCTTGTAAACTGAATCGAAATATCTTCATAAAAGCAAATATTTTTAATTAAAAATGCAATAAAGTATTTTTAATTAGAAATATTGTCCTTTTGAAAAACAATTCAGAAAACCATCATTGGCCTTAGGATGAGATACTCTTATTTGTTTTCAACCAAACCTCCATTAAAATACTCTATTTCCTCATCAGCAATTTGAATATTTATATCGAAAGAGGCTCTGGTTGGAATACCTGTTTTATCGTATTCAATCAGCGTAAAATAAGGTTTTGCTTTCAAGGTGGTTTCAATGAAGGTGTATAATTGGTCGATTGTTTTAAGTCCTTTGATGACATTGGGGTCTTCAAATTTGTTGGAATCAATGTTAAAGGCTGATTCTATGACATTATTTTTAACCACAAGTTTATACCTTCCGGTATCAAAACAATAACAAAGTTTTACGTGGTCAACGGTATAAGATTTGATTTTTCTAGCTTCCCAAATAGCTTTTTGCTTACGCATTTCGATCAATTCTGGGCTTTCTAGCGGGGCAATGTTTTCTTCTTTTTTGCTACAGGAAAGGATAAACAGGGAGAAAACTAAGAGGATAAGGTTTTTGGTGGTCATGGTATGTGCTTTAAATTTCTACGAATTTACATGAAAATTATTATTTAAAGAATGAACAAAAACGTATATGCTGTTATTTTATTTCAAAACCATTAGCTTTGGACTTTGTTTTAAAAAAAAGATATCATGGTAAAAATATTCAAAATTTTAGGGTGGGTTCTAGGGATTATATTTAGTATTCTACTAGTCTTTGTAGGCATAGTGGGTGAGTCAGATCTTTCTCTAGAGGAAATGAAACCTAAGTATGCCAACCAAGAATCCGAATTTATGCCCTTGATGGGAATGGATGTTCATTTTCGAGATGAAGGGAATCCGAACGATTCCATCCCTGTATTATTGATTCACGGAATGTCCTCTTCCTTGCACACCTTTGATTCTGTCACTGTTGATTTAAAGAAAAACCATCGAGTTGTTTCTGTGGATATGCCTGCTTTTGGATTAACAGGCCCCAATCCGGAAAATACTTACTCACTGGATTATTATGCCCAATTTTTGGAAGAATTCAGGAAAAAATTAAACATAGAAAAGTGGTCATTGGCTGGAAATTCTTTAGGTGGAGCGATAGCTTGGAACTATGCAGTTGATTTTCCAAATCGAGTGCATCGTTTGGTTTTGATAGATGCGGCTGGTTATCCTAAATTAAACGAAAAGGGATCTTTGGGCTTTAAAATTGCTTCGACTCCCATCATCAATAATTTGATGCTTTACGTCACACCCAAATCATTGGTGAGGGAAAGTTTATTAAGTATTTACCATGATCCGAAGATTGTGACAGATGAACAAGTGGAGCGTTTTCATGACGTGGCCATTCGTGCGGGTAATCGTGCAGCGGTATTGAGTATTTTTAAAAGTGGGTTCAAGGCAGATTACCTGAAAATCAAACGCGTGGCTGCACCTACTTTGATATTGTGGGGCGACAAGGATAAGCTGATTGATGTGGAAAATGTTCAGTCATTTAAAAAAGACATTAAAAATAGTCAATCAGTCATTTTCCCGAATGTGGGTCACGTACCCATGGAAGAAGTTCCTCACTTGGTTTCGAGGGAAATGCTGGAGTTCTTAAAATAGTCATCATGAAAAAAGTATGCGTGATCGGAGCGGGACCTTCTGGCATTACCGCTGCAAAAAATTTGTTGGACGAAGGTCATCAGATCAAAGTGTTTGATATCGGAGGTGATGTGGGTGGTAATTGGGTATTTAGTGAGAAAATAGGCCACAGTTCTGTTTTTGAAACTACCCACATTATATCATCCAAAGCACTTAGTCAATACATGGATTTTCCTATGCCCATTGACTACCCTGATTATCCTTCTCATTGGCAATTAGCGACTTATTTCCAATCCTATGCCCAGCATTTTCATTTATATCCACACATACAATTCAACACTTACGTTGAAAAATGCGAGTTACAGGAAAATCAAACCTGGCTTGTAACCACGGTTCAGGAAGGGAAGAAAGAAACAGAAAGTTTTGATGCTTTAGCTGTTTGCAATGGTCATCATTGGTTGCCTAGAATGCCTCAATATCCGGGAAATTTCACAGGGGAATGGATGCATTCGCATGATGTTAAAAAATTTGGGTATTTCCAGGGCAAACGAGTTTTGGTGATTGGTGGGGGAAATTCAGCCTGTGATGTAGCTGTGGAGGCAAGCCGAGTGGCTAAAAGTGTGGATTTATCTTGGAGAAGGGGTTATTGGATAGCGCCCAAATTTTTAATGGGTAAACCTGCTGATGTATTTAACACCAAAATCAATTTTTTACCTCGTTGGCTTTGGGCAAAACTTTCTGCGTTGAGTTTATTTGTTCGAAATGGGAAAAATTCCATGTATGGTTTACAAGAGCCAGAGGGTCCTTTGGGTTCTCATCACGTTACCATCAATGAGGATTTATTTTTTACCATACGCCATGGTAAAATTCAACCTCAAAATGACATTGATTATTTAGATGGATCTTCGGTGGTATTCAAAAATGGCATCAAAAAGAGTTTTGATGTGATCGTTGCTTGTACGGGTTATATAATTAGTCATCCTTTTTTCGAAAAAAACTTCATCGATTATTCGGAGGGTGAAGTGCCCTTGTATTTAAGAATGTTGCACCCCAAGATTTCTTCGCTTTATTTCATTGGATTATTTCAGCCTTTGGGTTGTATTTGGCCAGGGTCTGAACTGCAAAGCAAAATAATGGCTAGGGAATTAGCCGGAAAATGGGAGAGGCCTAAAGATATGGCAAAAGCCATTCAGCATGAATTGGAAAATC
>JBILRJ010000162.1:0-6972 GCA_044372695.1 Spirosomataceae bacterium | reverse complement strand
TCACATTTTTATCAATTTCACTTGGATCAACTTCGATGTGCACCACTTTGGCTTGTTTGGCGTAGGTGCTTAAATCACCCGTAATTCGGTCATCAAAACGCATTCCAATGGCGATTAACACATCGCATGAATTGGTCAAGACATTCGCGCCATAATTTCCATGCATGCCAGGCCAGCCCACAAAAAGCGGATGATCAGCGTCCATGGAGGACATTCCTAGTAAGGTGGTTGCCACAGGAATTCCAGCTTTATCCACTAATTCATTCAGTTCTTTTTCTGCATTGGAAATGATTACACCATGTCCTGCTAAAATATAGGGTCTTTTCGCCGAATTGATCAATTTGGCAGCTGCTTCCAAATGCTCTTTTTTGGGAGCTAATCTAGGTTTATAAGAAATGATGGATGTGCACTTTTCATAAATGAACGGTATCGTCATTTTATCCGTTTGAGCCGTGCGGGTAATGTCTATGAGGACAGGTCCCGGTCTTCCGGTTTCGGCAATATAAAAAGCTTTGGCTAATATTTCAGGAATTTCATTGGCATCAACTACTTGATAGTTCCATTTAGTCACTGGCATAGACATGCCAATCACATCACACTCTTGAAAAGCATCTGTACCCAACAAATTGGCTTTCACTTGTCCAACGATGCAGACCAATGGAGTAGAATCCAACATGGCATCTGCAATGGGGGTAATTAAGTTAGTAGCACCAGGTCCAGAAGTAACCATACAGACGCCCGCTTTGTTCAACATTCTGGCGTAACCCTGCGCTGCATGGCCAGCACCTTGTTCATGACGAACAAGAATGTGTTTCAATCGATCTTGATAATCGAATAAAGCATCATATGTAGGCATAATTGCACCACCTGGATAACCAAAAATCGTACTTACACCTTGAGCGACCAAAGATTCCATGATGGCTTGTGCACCTGACAAATAAACTTGTTTGTCGGTTTGTAGGCTTTCTGAAGTGGTGGTTTGGGTCTGTCCCATAAGCAATCATTTTTTATTTCAAACTTTTATAAAAGGCTAATTTAAGTTTTCCTATGATAGAAAAAAATGTTAATCGATCTTTTTTACAAATCCGTCACACAGCCCAAACTAGCAGGCCCAACATTTTTGATGTATTTCCTCAAAATTCCTGAAGTATGTGGAGAAGGAATTGGCTTCCAATTTTTGCGTCTTTCTGCTAATTCTTCATCTGAAACATGTAAAATCAATTGATTATCCACCGCATCGATGGTAATTAAATCCCCATCTTGAACCAATCCGATCGGACCACCTTCTTGGGCTTCGGGAGTAACGTGTCCTACAACAAAGCCGTGCGAACCTCCTGAAAAACGACCGTCCGTAATCATTGCCACCTTATCACCTAAACCAGCACCCATTACCGCAGAAGTTGGTTTCAACATCTCTGGCATACCAGGTCCACCTTTAGGCCCTTCATTCCGAATGACAATCACATGACCTGGTTTGATTTCGCCTTTGGCAATGAAATCAATCACATCCTCTTCACTTTCGCAAACTTTTGCTGTTCCTTCAAAACGCTCACCCTCTTTTCCTGTAATTTTGGCAACTGCCCCATCTGGAGCCAAGTTACCATATAGCATTTGCAAGTGTCCAGTCGATTTAATGGGATTGGAAATCGGATGAATAATTTGCTGAGTTTCAAAATTCAAATCAGGAGTTCCCTCCAAATTTTCTGCCAAAGTTTTACCAGTGACAGTTAAACAATCGCCGTGCATGAATCCTTCTTTTAACAAATATTTCATCACTGCTTGAATTCCTCCAATAGCTAAAACATCTTCCATGTAATATTTTCCAGAAGGTTTCAAATCTGCCAATAAAGGAGTACGATCTGATATATCCTGAATGTCTTTCATGGTAAATTCAATACCAGCAGAATGAGCAATGGCTAAATAATGCAAAACGGCATTGGTTGACCCTCCCAAAGCAACAACGACAGTCATGGCATTTTCAAAAGCCTTTCTCGTCATAATATCCCTTGGGCAAATATTTTTTTCTAAAAGCACTTTCATCGCGGCTCCAATGGCCAAGCACTCCGCTTTTTTACCTTCGTGCGTGGCAGGATAGGAAGAAGAATTAGGCAAAATTAAACCCATTGCTTCCATGGAGGAAGCCATGGTATTCGCGGTGTACATTCCACCACAAGCACCTGGTCCAGGGATGGAATTTTGAATGATTCCTTCGTAATCTTCATCAGAAATTGTTCCTGCAAATTTTTGACCTAAAGCCTCAAAAGCGGATACAATGTCCAATTTCTTTCCCTTGAACTCACCACTTCGGATAGTTCCTCCATAAACGAGAATTCCAGGTCGGTTTAGACGCGCCAAGGCCATCATAGCACCAGGCATATTTTTATCGCAACCCACTACGGCAATGACTCCATCATACCATTGCGCACCTACCACACTTTCAATGGAATCTGCAATAATATCTCTGGAAGGCAAAGAATAACTCATTCCATCATTGCCATTGGTCATTCCATCAGATACACCAATGGTATGAAAAATAAGCCCAATCATGTCATTTTCTTGAATACCTTTTTTTATGTGAACCGATAAGCCATTTAAATGCATGTTACAGGGATTCCCCTCGTAACCCGTGCTAGCAATACCTATTTGTGGCTTTTGCATGTCCGCTGTGGTCAAACCGATACCATATAACATGGCTTTTGCAGCGGGATTAGTAACTTCTTGGGTCAGGGTTCTCGAAAATTTATTTAAGGCCATAGTAAAAAGATAGAAATTTTTTCAAATAACAAATATACACAATCCCATTTGTTCAAAACAAAGAATTACCGAATAATCTATGGAAAATCAAGGATTTACCATAGAAAATCCAAGTTTAACTCTTTTACTCTTTTATGCATTCTCGCCAACCTGTTGCCTCCACATCGCATAATACAATCCTTTGCTTTCCAAAAGATGATCATGTGATCCTTCTTCCACAATTTTACCTTTTTCAAGCACGTAAATTCTTGTTGCGTGCATGATGGTTGACAAGCGGTGAGCAATCAAAATAGAAATGTGATCCGATTCCTGTGAAACCGCTCGAATGGTTTCTGAAATTTCTTCCTCAGTCAGAGAATCCAAAGCAGAGGTTGCCTCATCAAAAACCAATAAGTTCGGATTTCTCAATAGTGCTCTCGCTATGCTTAAACGCTGCTTTTCTCCTCCCGAAACCTTCACTCCGCCCTCTCCAATCAATGAATCCAATCCCTTGTCGGCCCTAGCCAATAAAGTTTGACAGGCTGCTTTTTCCAACACTTCCAAACATTCCGAATCGCTTGCGTTTGGATTAACAAACAAAAGATTTTCACGTATAGAGCCAGAAAACAATTGCGTATCTTGGGTCACAAATCCAATCTTTTTTCTTAATTGATCAAAATCAATTCGATCTCCCGCTTCTCCATTATAGTACACTTGGCCTTGTTTGGGGCGATACAATCCCACCAATAATTTAACCAAGGTAGATTTGCCGGCTCCCGAAGGTCCTACAAAGGCAATGGTTTCCCCTCCTTTAACCTCGAAACAAATGTCATTCAAAGCATTTAATGAGGATGACTGATGTTTAAAAGACACATGATCGAATTTCAATTCTTGGATGTGCGTAATGGCAATTGGATTAGCTGGCTTTTTCTCAGTGGGTATTTGTAAAATTTGTTCAAAATTCTGCAAAGAAACTTCTGCCTCACGATAAGAATTCACCACATTACCAATTTCCTGTAAAGGATTAAACAAAAAGAATGAATAAATATTTAATGAATAAAATTGACCAATGGTAATTTTTCCTTCATAAATTAAATAAATCAATACGACCACCATCAACATTCTCAATAGGTTCACACAAGTTCCCTGCACAAATGCCATGGAACGTACATAGCGAACTTTTTTCAATTCCAACAATAAAATCTTCTCTGTAGTTGCGTTCAGTTGATTAATCTCCTGCTCTGCCAAACCCAAAGATTTAACTAATTCAATATTTCGCAAACTCTCCGTTGTAGAACCCGCCAATCCGGTTGATTCTTTGACGATTTGAATCTGAATTACCTTGATTTTTTTACTCAATACAGAAGATACATAAGCAATCAAAGGGCCTGTTAAAAGAAAAAGAGGCATTACCATCCAATGTACCGAAAAGGCATAAATGGAAATAAAAACCAATGCTATCACCGATTGAAATAAAATATTGATACCAATCGTGATTAACTTTTCTACGTCTGTTCGGACTTTTTGAAGTTTCCCCAATGTCTCGCCCGAACGTTGATCTTCAAACGTTTCATAAGGTAATTCCAATGAATGGCGAATACCATCCGAATATAAATTAGCTCCTACTTTTTGGGTAACGGTATTGATGACATAATCTTGGAAATTTTTTGCCACGCGACTCACAAAAGCAACTCCGACAGAGGCCAAAGCCAAAGGCCAGATAGCTTGAAAAAATTGATCAAAAGTATGTGTGTCCGAATGGTAAACTCCTGCCACATCATCGATGATTTTCCTGAAAATGTATGGATCCATTAAGGAGAAAATCTGATTGGTTGCGGCTAATGACAAAGCACCAATGACGCGCCAACGATAATGCTTAAGGTATTTAAAAAGGATGTTCAAAATGAAGGATGTGTTATGAAGTATGAATTATGAGTTATGAATTATGAATTTTGAGTTATGAATTGTGGTTTAGCTGAATCGGGTTAAAGCCATATCGGCAACTGATTTACCAATCGACAAAGATGAAGTTGCCGCTGGACTTGGGGCATTTAAAATATTGATGATTTTCGCATCTTCAATGATGGAGAAATCGTCTAACAATCCCCCGTTTCGGTCACAAGCTTGAGCACGAACCCCCGCTCCGCCTTCCACTAAATCAGAAATCTGAATTTCAGGAATCAGCTCTTGTAAGGCCTTGGTAAATGCTTCTTTGGAAAAGCTACGATACATTTCACCTAAACCCATCTCCCAATATTTGACAGCTACTTTTTGAAAACCTGGCCAAGTTAATGTATTCCAAAGCTCTTGGGCATTGAAAGACAACTTTTTGTATCCCTCTTTTCGAAATGCTAGAACCGCATTCGGCCCTGCCTCCACACCACCTCGCATCATCCGGGTAAAATGAACACCTAAAAATGGGAAATTGGGATCAGGAACAGGATATATGAGGTTTTTCACTAAATACTCTTTTTCTGGTCTTAACTTAAAATACTCACCACGAAAAGGAACAATTCGTACATCTAAAGGCTCTTTTTGCGACATTTGTGCCACCTTATCGGAGTATAAACCCGCGCAATTGATCACTAATTTTGTTTCATAAATGCCTTTATTGGTTTCTACTATGGAATAAGTCAAGCCCTTGGTAATGTTGTTTACTTGTTCGCCCAAATGCATTTGACAACCATTTGCTTCAATTCCTACAGCTAATTTTTCAGCAACAACACGATAATCAACAATTCCAGTCTGGGGAACAAAAACGCCCTCTACCCCTGTAACATAAGGTTCATATTCTTTCATTTCGGAGGCAGAAAGTTTCTTCAATCCTTCTAAACCATTTTGTTGCCCTCTTTGTAAAAGAGTATCCAACTGACCTCGCTGTTCTTGATTAGTTGCAACAACAATTTTACCCGTCAATTCAAAAGGAATATTTTGCTCTTGGCAATATTGAATCAATTGATGATAACCTTCAATGCAATTTTTCGCCTTTAAAGATCCAGGTTTATAATACAAACCCGAATGAATAACTCCTGAATTATTCCCTGTTTGATGCATGGAAACCTTATTTTCCTTTTCAAACAAAGCTATTTTTAATTCCGGTTTTGCATCTAAAAGCCGATGAGCAGTTGCCAAACCAACAATCCCTCCACCAACAATAATGATATCTAAAGCCATAAAATTTTGAATAAGACTACAAATATACTTAGATATTAGGTAATAGGTAATAGGTAATACTTAAAAAAGGAGAGAAAATGAGAGGAGAGAAAATGGGAAGAAAGAAAATGAGAGAGAAAATGGGAAGAGAGAAAATGAGGAGAGAGAAAATGAGGAGAGAGAAAATGGGATTATGAATTATGAGATGTTATTTTAAATTCATAACTCATAATTCATACTTCATAATTCAATTAGATTCGTCTTGGATTAAGCAAAAGAAAAAAGTTTTTTTGTTTCTTTTTTTTCAAAAAAAGACATACCATAAAAAAAGAATTAGCCCGTAAATTACATTTTTGTAAAAAAAAGGGAAATATCAAATTGGAACTCTCTATTAAACATACGTTTAGAACTAACCCTTATGATAATTTCAACTCTTAATTCGTATTATTAATGTATTGATTTTTTTCCTAACAACTAATAATGATTCATAATTCATACCTCTTAATTCATCATTTTTAACTCATTACAAGACTTTTGTTTTGGAGCTAAAACTGTGCAAGCGTGAATCGGAGGGATCAAGTTCGGTAATCAAAAAATCAATGTCCTCAATGTCACAAACTCTGATGCGTTGCTTAGAACCTAATTTTTCGGAAATAGTGACTACAGCAGTCGCATCAGAAGCTCTAATCATCGCCTTTTTTACTTGGACTGACTCGTAATCTGAATCAGTTAACCCAAAATCAGCATCAATCGCATTCGTTCCTAGTATACATAGATCGGCTCTGATGTCTGACAAACGATTAATGGTATCCCCTCCGAAACAAAATCGGGTGGTGTTTGAGATTTTCCCTCCGATGAAAATGATTTCACAATTGGGAAAGTTGAGTAATTCGGTGGCGGCAGAAATACTGACCGTTATAAAAGTCAATTGAATATCAGTTGGTAGATTTCTTAATATGGTCGTCAAGGTAGTCCCCCCTCCCACTAAAATAAACATTCCATCTTTGATCAATGAAAGGGTTTTTTGTGTGATTTGAAGTTTGGCTTCGTAAGCGAAAATATCCAAGGATTTATTATCGCCATACA
>JBILRJ010000161.1:0-6994 GCA_044372695.1 Spirosomataceae bacterium | reverse complement strand
TTAGCGTATCAATTACCCAACGCGATAGTCTGGAAAAAAAAGCCATCAATAAATTAAATCTGCAAAGTAACGCGGTGGTTAAATTGATTAACCAAATCGGCATTTTAAAAGAGTATATTCGAATTGGAGAGTATGCTATTACCGCTGATAGAATTTACAATCCCAATTTGAGTACAGAAAACACTTTAGTTCATGTAGCACGAAACACTATTTTGATTGAAATTCCGACCAATTTAAAAACGATCGATGCTTTTTATAAAAAAATGGCAGAAAGTGACTTTAGTGAAGTTTCGATCAATATTGAGCATAAAGTATCAAAAAATTTGGAGGAAATTAGCCGCAAAAAGCTTAGCAATTTAGCTATAGAAGATGCCAAAAATCAGGCCAATAATATCATTTCAAGCTTGAACACCAAATTAGGGCCAATCATTAGTATTTATAAGAATAAATCTAATTTTGAGGTAGAAAGAATTTATCTGAAGGGTTCAGTTGCCCATGATGTGCAATTTAGCGGCCTTGAGATAGCTCCTAGTCCCTTTGCTACGCTTGAATTGAATGAAATAGAAATTGAAGAAAATATCACCTTAGTTTTTCAATTAATTTAAATACGAATGAATCGTTTGACGGCAGAGGAACTTGTCAATTCCGAAAATTATGAATTAATGGAAACTTTGGAACATGATAATCTTGTTCCATTTCTTCAAATTTATTCGAAAGTTAATACGCATTTGATGTATTTTTTTCTGATACTTGCCGTGAGTATTCCAGCAATCATGACTTTCCTATTCTTTAAAAATATGGAAGATAATGGACTAGATATTTTATTGGGCATCGGACATATTCTCATGGCTTTTAGTATCATAATAATACTTGTTCCCATCCACGAATACATCCATAGTTTAGCATACCAGGCATTAGGCGCCAAAGAAACTTCATTTTATGCGAACTGGAGAAAGTTTTATTTTGCAGCCATTGCTAATAAATTCGTGATTTCAAAAAAAGAGTTTCAAATTGTGGCATTTGCACCATTCGCCGTCATAGCCGTGTTGCTTTTATCCGTTTTGCCATTTGTGTCCATCTATTGGCAATTGACCACACTCACAAGTTTATTTATTCATGTTATTACATGTTCCGGTGATTTTGCAATGGTTAATTATTACATTGTCCACGACTCCTTGGAGATTTTAAATTTCGATGACAAAGAATTGAAAACCACTTATTTTTATCGATTAAAATCTAAATAAATCTGCCTTTAATTGCATAAATGTGAGGGTGAAGACTTGAAAGCTTAAATCCCCTATTTCCTAGTGATTACCAAACTTGGTTCAGCAATGTACCTACCCGAACGGGATCCAAAAACAGCAAGGCCATTGGGAAGAGCCTCAGGCACTTCCAAGCGAATGCGAAGTTTACCGGTATAAGATGCTTCTTGCCAAGCTAATTTAGGAAGGCTCGTTTGAATCCAATACCCATAGGTTCCAGCTTCATCTAATACATGATTTTTAGCTTGATAAAACCAAGACAATACCCCTTGATGGTCAGCAGGATCATCCGGCAATTCGATGCTGTGGCAAAACTGCTTATTGGCATAAATTTGAACAGTAGAAGGATTTGTAGATAAATCAGTTTGTGGATAGGCATTGGGATTTTTTCCCGGATCAAAGGTGCCTTTGCCCAACATGTAATCGCCTGACATGCTCCCTGAATTAACACGGTCTTTTCCTAAAAGAGGTTTGGAAGATGCCTCCACGAAAAAACTAACTTGTAAAACGGAATCTTCAAGCAATCCCTTTGGCCATTCAAACTCATATTCGAAAAATCCAGAACCGCCCCCATTGACTTTGTTTCCTAAAACACCTGTCCATTGTTTCAGGGTCCAATTGGAATCCACAAATTGGTTTGCTGCCACGGAAATGACTGTTTGCTTTTTGTTGGCAGGTTGGGTATTCCCTTGATTAACGATGACGCTCACGAAATTTTGATGCAAAATCTGTCCATTAGGATCCTCAAGTATGAATCTCAAGGTATTCAATGATTTATCTTTGGGCAATTCGATCAATACTGAATCTAAGTTTTGTAGGGTCCAAGCATTCCAAGAAACAGTTTGTGTTTTTGACCACCAGGATTTTTCCTCTCCCCAAGATGTTTTCCCTTCAAAAACAATTTTCAAGTTCAATTGACGAGGCAAATCAATCCGATTTGTTAGACTAGAAAGTGTTAAAGGGATTTTCAAAAGATCCCCTGCCTTTCCCTCAAAAGCGATTTCTTGGCCAGTGGATAAATAAAATTCAGCATGCAAATCTTTCAAAGTCATTCCTGGAGAAAGTACTCCCAAACCCGTCTCCTTTTCTGAACGATCAAATCGGTAATAGCCATTCCACTCGTTGATCACATCGTGATGTTCCGTGTACAACCAACCCGCAACTTTCAAATGATTTCTAAAGGAATTCATGGATTTATGGTAATCCCAGGTGTAATCCACGTCGCCAGTACTTCCTTTGTAACCCCAAACATTTCCAAACTCCGAATTAATCATGGGTTGTTTACCTTGAACATAGCCCTTCTCAAAATTTTTGCTACTACCCGCGTATGTACTGTCGGATAGATTTTTCAAGTACGCATCCCACTCGTATCCTGGTAAATAAGCATGCCAAGAATGAATGTCTGTTTCGGTATGGCCTTTCCCACAACAGATGGAATTATCTTCTACCAAACGAGAAGGATCCAATGATTTAGCTAAACGATAAACAGAGGCCACCCATTTCTGTGTTTCTGGAAGATATTCGGCCTTTTTATTGCCCATTTCATCTTTGAAATGAGAAATTAAACCCCATGTTTCATTGAATGTGATCCAAGAGAAAATAGCAGGATGGTTAAAATCCCGGTTAATCATTTCCTTCAAGGTATATTCAGATTCTTTTCGCATATCTGCATCAGGTTCGCCCCAAGAATTAGGCAAATCGGCCATCACCAACAAACCTAATTTGTCTGCCCAATACAATTTACGGGGTATTTCTGCCTTGATATGAGTTCGGATACCATTCAAGCCAATTTTTTTACTTCGGATAATTTCATCGCGCATAAATTCATCCGAAGGGAAGGTATAAAAACCTTGGGGATGATAACTTTGATCCAAGGCCAATTGCAGGTAAACCGGTTGGTTATTGATTGAAATGTACGGAATGTCCGAATTAGGTAAATTTTGAACAGAAATTTTTCGCATTCCAAAATACCCATTCACCACATCCGAACGGTCACCGTCACCAATAACTACTTGGTAATCATACAAATACGGATCCTCTAAACTCCATAAATGGGGATTTTTAATGGGTATTTCAAACTCTAAAAATTTGGAACCCGAAGGAATGATCTTTAGGTTGGTAATCCCATTAGCACTTTTGATATGAGTTTTGATATACACATTTTCTTTGGCAGTTTCAGGTAGAATGGCTTTGACCTTGATTAATGAACGATCGATATCTGGCTGAATCTGAAAACCTTCCAAATAGTGTTCTCCCCTAGATTCTAAATAAACCGTCTGCCAAATCCCTCTTGCATTTCCATACCCTTGTTTTCCATATAAAGTAAACATTCTTCGTTTATCATCCACTCGAATGACCAAAGATTGTTCTTTGTCGTACTTAACCCATTTTGTTAAATCAAAAGAAAAAGGCGTATAACCGCCTTCGTGCATTCCGACTTTCACTCCATCTAAAAATACGGTTGTTTGCCAATCAGAAGCACCTATCACAATAAACGTACGCTTGAGACTCCAAGATTTATCTACTTTGATTTTTCGCTCGTACCAAGCGATGTCGGCCTCATCTTTTACTCCAGATAACTCAGAACCCCATGGAAAAGGAACTAAAATCGTCTCAGAAAATATTCCAGCGGCATTTTGCCAATTTTCTTTTAAACCTTCATTCTTGGGATCAAATGAAAAATTCCATTGACCATTTAGATTTGTCCATTCTTTTCTTTCAAAATCTGGACGTGGGTGTTCAGGCAGAGGTATTGGATTATTTTGCCCCAAAGTCCAATGTGTTAAATTAAAAAAGAAAAAAAGAAAACAAATTAAACGCATTCAGAATGTGGCAAATAAAATTTATAACAAAAAGTCAACAAAATTGGGGAAAAAAACTGATTGTATCACCTTAATTTTAATTTAAAAAGTAAATTTGTTGCATGAGTCAATTCGAAGAATTAAAAAAGAAGATTCCCACGCAAGTGACCGTCTTAGGTGGAGGTAGTTGGGCAACAGCACTGGTAAAAATTTTATCAGAAAATCAAGTAAAAATCAAATGGTGGATCAGGCGTAAATCGGACGTTGAATTTATTCGTAAATACAACCACAATCCAAGTTACTTAACGGATGTCGCATTAAATCCTAGAAAAGTAAAGACTTATCACAAAATGTCCGATGCCCTAAATGGCGCAGAGTTTATCATTTTAGCGGTACCAGCGGCCTTTATTCCGAACACCTTAAAAGACTTGAACAAAAAACATTTTGAAGGAAAGAAGGTTGTTTCTGCGATCAAAGGAATGATTCCAGACGAAAATATGTTGGTAACGGACTGGATGGAAAGGGCCTTTAATTTACCTCTAGGACAAACCTGCGTGATTGCTGGGCCCTGCCATGCAGAAGAAATTGCCTTAGAAAAACAATCTTACTTGACCATTGCCTCACCCAACCTTGCGTTAGCCCAAAATTTTGCCAAGCTCTTAAATGGCCGTTTTCTTCAGGCGCATGCCATCCAGGATTTATACGGAGTGGAATATTGTGCGGTGATAAAAAACATCATTGCGATTGCTTGTGGCATCACCCGTGGCTTGGGTTTTGGAGATAATTTCCAAGCCGTGTTGGTCAGTAATGCCATGCAAGAAATCAAACTTTTTTTAGATGAAGTTTATCCAGAAAAAAACAGAGACTTAAATAGTTCTGGCTATTTGGGAGATTTATTGGTAACTGCTTATTCACAATTTTCCAGAAACAGAACTTTTGGGAATATGATTGGGAAAGGTTACTCTGTGAAATCGGCTCAAATAGAAATGAACATGATTGCGGAAGGTTACTACGCGGTAAAAAGCATCTATCTGATTTCCAAACAACATCAATTGCAATTACCCATCATTGATGCGGTATACAACATCGTTTACGAAAAGGCTAATCCGTTAGCTGAAATGAATAAATTAAAAGGGTTCTTAAAGTAGTAGAAGAGAGAAGAGAGAAAACGGGAAGAGAGAAAACTCTATCCCGTAGTACACTCTCGGCACAGCCGAGCGCGTTTTATTGTACTTCAGAAACTTTTACATCTTAATTCATACATCTTACATCATTTTCTCTCTTCCCGTTTTCTATCTTCTCTCTTCTTTCCTAATCCAATGCTGCAATAATCTTAGCAGCAGTATTGGCTAATTCTTCTTGGCTCGGTTTCATTTTTTCTTGTGAAAAATTGATGTCAAGCATGCGATTCATTGGAACTAGATGAATATGTGCATGGGGGACTTCTAAACCTATTACAGCTATTCCTATGCGCTTACACGGTATTGCTTTTTTAATCGCTGGCGCTACTTTTTGTGCAAATTTCATCAAATCACCCAAAAGGTCTGGTTCTAAGTCAAAAATGTAATCAATCTCTTGCTTGGGGATAACTAACACATGGCCCTCCACCAAGGGCATGACATCCAAAAATGCCATAAATCGATCGTCCTCTAAAATTAAATGACAAGGTATTTCTCGTTGAACAATTTTGCTAAATATGGTGCTCATAGGATTAGTCGATTCGTCTTAAATTACATTTACTGATTGGCTTGATGATCAATGGAACTTTTTCCAATTTCACGGCATCACTATCCAAACCAAACCATTTATCTTCTGAATTGGTAAATTGTTTCACAAAGAAATAAGCTTTCATCACCAATCGATCCAACAAAGGTAACTCGTTATCAAAGGACAAAAATTTCTCTAAAACAACAAAACGGAAATCACCAATCACGTTTTGCTCATTCAGCGATTTATACCTTGAAGTAATATCCACTTCTCCCCTAGCAACCATTTCTTCTACCACTTTTCGGAAATACAAGTTAATGCGTTGTTCGACCCTAAATCCAAGTTTAAAATTCACTTTGATGATGTCATCCCGCTCAATGACCGTCACCTTATAATCCATGGTATAGGGCTCATCCAAGGTATCTACGTGCACAAACCAATAAATATCAGCTTTTTTCGGACGCCTTTGGAAAATGGAATAAATGATCTTGGACTCAATATCCGAAACTTTAGCTGCATTTGACATGAAGACCAAGTGAGTAGCATATTTTGGAATGGTTTCATCTTTACTCAATTCCTTTAGCGGTTCAATGTAATCTGATAATTTCTCGTATTCTGTCAATTTCTGCTTGATACGGGAGGCTCGGAACCAAATCCACATCAATAAGATGATCACTCCTGCAATGAACAAAGAAACATAGCCACCATGTGAGAACTTCTGTAAGTTGGCCACTAAAAAGGACCCTTCCAATGAAACATAAACCACCAAAAACAATAAAATCCACCACATATCCACTTTTTTGATATGCAAATAATACGCCATTAAAGAGGTTGTCATCAACATGGTTAAGGTAATCGCTAAACCATAAGCCGCCTCCATATTGGCAGATTCTTTGAAATACAAAACCACACCCACGCAACCCATCCACAAAAGCACATTGATGGAAGGTACGTACAATTGCCCTTTTTGATCAGATGGATACACCAAGCGCACCTTTGGCCAAAAATTCAATCGAATGGCCTCCGAAATCAAGGTAAATGACCCTGAAATCAATGCTTGTGAAGCTATGACCGCCGCAGCCGTTGCAATCATAATACCTGAGAATAAAAACTCACGTGGAAGTAATTCAAAGATAGGTTTATGCGTTCCAAGTAACATTCCATTGTGTGCCAATAACCAGGCCCCTTGACCAAAATATTGTAACAACAACGCAATTTTCACAA
>JBILRJ010000160.1:0-7004 GCA_044372695.1 Spirosomataceae bacterium | reverse complement strand
TGCGATGTGTTAATCGCCATTGGAATGCGTTTTGATGACCGAATTACGGGTGATTTAAGCACCTACGCCAAACAAGCCAAAGTGGTGCACATCGAAGTTGATCCAAGTGAAATTGATAAAAATGTGAAGGCAGATGCACCTGTGGTCGGAGATGCAAAATTAGCATTAAAAGCTCTGTTGCCATTGATTAATCAGGCAGAACATACCGCATGGAGGAATGAGTTTAGAAAATACGATGACGAAGAATACGAAGTCATTAATAAAAATGATTTATTTCATGACGGGTCCTTCATTAAAATGGGTGAGGCAGTTGCTTTGATGTCTGATAAGACCAAAGGAGAAGCAGTTGTTGTTACAGATGTAGGACAACACCAAATGATTACCAATCGATATTATCGTTTCAAAAAGAATAATTCAAACATCACCAGTGGGGGAGCAGGTACTATGGGATTTGCCTTGCCTGCAGCATTTGGTGCCAAAGTAGCTGTACCTGAAAGAGAGGTTGTTGCGGTCATCGGTGATGGAGGGTTTCAAATGACCTTGCAAGAATTAGGAACAATCGCTCAAAGTAAATTGCCAGTTAAAATCATTATTTTGAATAATAATTTCTTAGGAATGGTTCGTCAGTGGCAACAGTTGTTCTTTGACAATCGATACTCTTTTGTGGAATTGCAAAATCCGGACTTTATTACGATTGCCAAAGGTTTTGGCATAAAAGGTCATACAGTGAAAGATCGGGCGGAATTAAGTAGTTCATTGGATACTTTATTGGCATCTGAGGAACCTTATTTATTAGAGATTATTTGTGAAAAGGAAGAAAATGTTTTCCCTATGGTTCCTGCGGGAGCTTGTGTAACCAAGGTAAGGCTTCAGTAAATAAATATATGTTGACAAATTATACAATTTCCATTTTTACCACCAATACGGTCGGCTTATTGAATCGTATCACGATCATATTTACTCGGAGAAGAATAAATATCGAATGCCTCACGGTTTCAGAAACAGAGCGTAAAGGAGTTTCTCGATTTACGGTAGTTATCAAAAATGAGAACAGAGAATTTGTTGAAAAATTGGTCCGTCAAATTAGGAAAATCACAGATGTATTGGCGGTTTTTGGCTATTTAGATGATGAAATTGTTTTTAATGAAATTGCATTGTTTAAAATATCCACGCCTTTGGGAGGGCTTCCATTGGATGTAAAGACCATTAATTTAGATTGGAATGCCAAAATTGTCCATTGGGGCCTGGATTATGTAGTCTTGGAAAAGAATGGAACAGAGTCCGAAATTGCTGAATTTTATCAGTATTTGAAGAAATGGGAGATTTTGGAATACATCAAATCGGGCCGTGTGGCAGTTGGTAAGACCGAAAAAGGTTTGGTAGAGTTTTTGCCCGAAGGGAATTGGGAAATCGTTTAATCGTATAATACACATAAATTAGAACAAGAATAATAAATTAAACAAAAACAGAATATGGCAAAGATTAATTTCGGAGGGGTTGTAGAAGATGTAGTAACCCGTGAAGAGTTTCCATTAGAAAAAGCAAGAGAAGTGTTGGCAGATCAAACAATCGCTGTAATTGGTTACGGTGTTCAAGGTCCTGGTCAAGCATTAAACATGAAAGACAATGGACTCAATGTGATTGTAGGACAACGTAAAGGTAAAACCTTTGACAAAGCCATCGCTGATGGTTGGGTTCCAGGTGTTAACTTGTTTGAAATCGAAGAGGCTCTTGAAAAAGGAACAATTATTTGCTATTTGTTATCGGATGCTGCTCAAATCGAAATGTGGCCAACAGTTAAGAAGTATTTGACTGCAGGTAAATCATTGTACTTCTCTCATGGATTTGGAATTACTTACAAAGAAAAAACAGGAATCATTCCTCCAGCAGATGTAGATGTGTTCTTAGCTGCTCCTAAAGGTTCAGGAACTTCACTTCGTCGTTTATTCGTAGAAGGAAAAGGATTGAACTCTTCTTTTGCTATTTATCAAGATGCTACGGGTCAAGCTCGTGAGAAATGTATCGCAATGGCAATCGGAGTTGGTTCTGGATATTTGTTTGAAACGGATTTTTACAAAGAAGTTACTTCTGATTTAACAGGTGAGCGTGGTACTTTAATGGGTGCTATTCAAGGTATTTTCGCTGCACAATACGAAGTGTTGCGTGAAAATGGTCACTCTCCGTCTGAAGCTTTCAATGAAACGGTTGAAGAATTGACTCAATCTTTGATGCCTTTAGTAGCAGAAAATGGAATGGATTGGATGTATGCCAACTGTTCAACTACTGCACAACGTGGAGCTTTGGATTGGTGGAGACCTTTCAAAGATGCTACTAAACCGGTATTCGAGAAATTATATAATTCAGTTAAAACTCAGGCAGAGGCTGCTCGTTCAATCGATTTGAACTCGCAAGCGGATTACCGTGTGAAATTAGAAGCTGAATTGACAGAATTGCGTGAATCTGAAATGTGGAGAGCAGGTGCTGCGGTACGTAGCCTTCGTCCAGAAAGAAGCTAATTCTATTTTTTTAAAATTGAAAGGCAGTTGCAGATGCTCAACTGCCTTTTTTTTTGTTATTTTGAGCCATGGAATACAATACATTGAAGGATATTCCAACTCTTCATCAAATAAAACTAGTAGCTGAGCAATTAAAGGGTATTGTTATTCAAAGCCCATTGCAATTTTCTGCCAATCTTTCAGAAAGATTTGGGGCGAATATTTTTTTGAAAAGAGAAGATTTGCAATTGGTCCGCTCCTATAAAATTCGTGGAGCATATCATAAAATATCCAACCTTCCTGAATACCTTAGACAACAAGGGGTCGTCACAGCTTCAGCGGGAAATCATGCCCAAGGAGTGGCCTTGGCCTGTGCGTCTCTTCAAATTTCTGCAACCATTTTTATGCCAAAAACTACTCCAAACCAAAAAGTGGAGGCGGTTCGGTTTTTTGGGAAAGAATTTATTCGTATTCAACTAATTGGGCAAAATTATGACGAAGCATTCATGGCTTCTCGACAGTTTTGTGAACAAACAAAAGCTATTTATATACCCCCTTTTGATGATTATGATATAATTGCTGGTCAGGCGACTGTCGCACTAGAAATTTTTGATCAATTGGACCAAGCCATTGATTATATTTTTGTACCTATTGGCGGTGGAGGCCTTGCAGCGGGTGCTACTTTGGTACGTAACGAGTATTCACCTTCCACGCAATTAATCGGCATAGAGCCTGAAGAGGCGGCGTCCACGACTTTGAGTCTGAAAAATGGCCAAGTTACCGAAATGCCTGAAATCGACCCATTTGTGGATGGAGCCTCGGTGAAGAAAATGGGTTATTTGACTTTTGATGTCATTCGAAATGGCATGCAAGAAATTTTACGAATGGAAAAAAAAGAACTTTGTCAAACGATGTTAGATTTGTATGCATCGGAAAGTATTTTGGCAGAGCCTGCTGGTGCACTTAGCGTCAGTGGTTTAAATCAGTTTTCCCAAGAAATTAAAGGAAAAACAATTGTTTGTGTTGTTTCTGGCGGCAATTTCGATATCAATCGTTTTCCCGAAATTCGAGAACTTGCCGAAGGGCTTACATAATAGCATTTAATTAATAAATCTTTTAATCGGTCAAAATATTCATTATTAGATTTTAGTTTTATTAATTATAATAAATTTAGACTTTTGATCTTTAAATAAGCAATTTGTTATTATTTTTAGGATTATTAGTCTAATTTATACTTTTTGAATTTTTCAAATAGGTTGCATAGTAATGTAATAAAAGGTAGATTTGCTTTTTATTATTCCATTAAAACATGAGCAATCGCATACAAATTTTTGATACCACCTTACGAGACGGCGAACAAGTCCCAGGATGCCAATTAAACAGAGAAGAAAAGGTTGAAGTAGCCAAGGAACTAGAAAAGTTAGGGGTTGATATCATAGAAGCGGGTTTTCCGATTTCATCTCCTGGCGATTTTGCTTCGGTAAAAGCCATAAGTGAGACAATTACGGAGTCAACTGTTTGTGCCTTGACTCGTGCCAAAAAAGAAGATATAGATGCTGCAGCTGAGGCTATTAAGTCAGCGCGCCGACCTAGAATTCACACAGGAATTGGTGCATCAGATGTACATATCAAACATAAATTTAATTCTACGAGAGAGCAAATCATAGAAAAGGCCATATGGGCTGTTAGCTATGCCAAATCTTTTGTTGAAGATGTTGAATTTTTTGCGGAAGATGCGGGCCGTGCGGATTTGCCTTTTTTGGCACAATTAACCAAAGCCGTTATTTCAGCGGGTGCTACGGTAGTTAATTTACCTGATACAACAGGTTATTTGTTGCCTAATCAGATGTTTGATCGAATTAGTTATTTATATGAAAATGTTGATAATATTCATCAAGCAACAATTTCCATGCACAATCACAATGATTTGGGTTTAGCTACTGCCAATACCATGGCTGGAATTCAAGCTGGCGCTCGTCAGGTTGAGGTTACAATCAATGGAATTGGAGAAAGAGCTGGAAATACTTCTTTGGAAGAAATTGCCATGATTTTAAATGTTCATAAAGACTTGGGTTTTTCCACTGGCATCAATCCTAAATATTTATATCCTACTAGCGTGTTGGTTTCTAATTTAATGGGAATGCCCGTACAAGCTAACAAGGCCATTGTTGGTGCCAATGCTTTTGCGCATTCTTCTGGAATTCATCAAGATGGATTTTTGAAACATGCTCAAAATTATGAAATCATGAATCCAGAGGATGTGGGAGTTTCCTCCTCAGCCATTCTGCTTACCTCTCGGTCTGGGCGTGCAGCACTTAGGCATCGTTTGAATTTGTTGGGATTTGATTTCGAAAAGCCAGATTTAGATCGTATTTATACCCGGTTTTTGATCATGGCTGATGAGAGAAAGATGATCCATGATGAAGATTTGAAGGAGTTGGTAGGGTAGAATTAATTATGAATTATGAATTATGAATTATGAATTACATTACTACAACTCATAATTCATAACTTATAACTCATAACTTATAACTCATATCATCCATTCAAAGCAGTTGCGCTACTAGCCAAGCTCATTTGGTTTTCTTCTATTAATTTCAATATTCCTAAATTCATTGACTGTTTGATGGATTGATAGGTCGCAAAGTCTTCGGTTTGGACAAAGTAGGTGATTGAGACCTCCAATCCATATGCGCCAAATCCTTCAAAGGTAACTTTGGCAACTTTTTCTCTGCATAGGACTTCTTGATGAATCAGATTTTCGACTTCGGGAAGTAATTTTTCTATTTGTTCTACTTTGGTATTTAAGGCAAACAACAATAGATACTTGGCCCTACGATAATTCCTTTCACTTAAGTTTTCCAAGGACTGGGAGGTCAGTAGACGATTGGGAATGACGATTAAATTCCCATCTAAGGCGCGAATCCGAGTACTTCTAAATCCAATTTTTTCAATATCGCCCGTGATTGTACCCACTTGAATGCTATCACCTACAACAAATGGTAAATCCAGAAAAATGGTAAAAGAAGCAAACAAGTTTTCAAGTGTTTCTCTTGCCGCCAATGCCAAGGCTAATCCTCCAATACCCAAACCTGTTATGAGGGCTATGACATCCACCTCAAAGATCTTACCAAGTACAACAAATCCAGATCCGGTTATGATGAAAACCATGGCCAAATCGTTTAAAAAAGGGATAAATTGTTGTTTAGATTTTTGTTCAATTCCTTTCCATTTTTCTTCAGCCACTAAAATGATGATTTTCATTATTCGAATGAATACCCAAGTTATGCTCAAGATAAGTATTGTTTCATGTGTTTTTTTAACAAGAAAAAGAAAACCAAATTCTTTGACAGGTGTAAAATTAAGTTGATTGGGTACATGCAATTGGAGGGTAGCGAAATACAAAAAGATCCAAAAAAGCAAAAGTTCAAATGGTTTTCTAATCAAAGCAATGCAATCTTGAACTTGAATCAATTGCTTCGGTAAAAAATAGTGAATAATTTTCGAGAACGAATTGGAAAAAAATCTCCGAGCGATGAAACCCAATAATATGATCAGAAAGAAAAACGAAATGTCTTGAGCAGAATTTTCAAGTATAGATAAACTAGTTAAGCTTTCTTTGTTCATAATGAATGAATTTACCTTCAAATATACTTAATATCTTAATCGAATGTGAAATAAAATTACGACCTTTGCAGACTTATTAATTTTATGAGAAGCATTTAATTTTATGATTTATAATCAACCCAGTAATAAGGTATTGAACAAATTTCTTTCAAGAATTTCATGTTTTATATTCGCCACATTCGTTCTTACAGTTGTTGATGCTTCCGCTCAAACAATTTTAAATTCACCATATTCATATGTAGGGATGGGAGAATTGGATGAAGGTCATTCTGTGAGCAATGCGATGATGTCTGGTTTAGGAGTCTCTAACTCAAATGGGATTTATTCTAGCGTTATTAATCCTGCTTTATTGGCTAGAAATAGATACACTAGTTTTGAAGTTGGTTTAAATACTGAATACAAAAATCTCAGGGATAATCGCCAACGTCAAAGTGTTTTTGGTGGAAATTATCAGTCGCTCAATTTAACTTTACCTGCTTCTCCCAGATGGACATTCGCCATTGGAATAAGGCCTTATTCCACCGTACAATATGAAACACAATCTTACCGCAGACTTAATTTATTGGGATTAGATAGTTTGATTTATGCTCTTTCGGGTGCTGGGAATGTCAATAAATTGTCTTTCTCCAATGGCTTTCGAATTAGTAGAGAATTGTATATCGGTCTAGAAACGAATTATTTGTTCGGAAATATTGGTCGAAATGTTTCCACTCAAAACTTATCAGATGGACAGTATTACAAAGTGCAATTGGAAAATCGCAATGATTATTCTGATTTTACCTTTAAGGCTGGTTTAGCCTACCGCCATGCTCTGAAAAGAGATTTATACTTGAATATTGGAGCCACAGTCGATTTGAATTCCAGCATGAATGCCACCCAAAT
>JBILRJ010000159.1:0-7074 GCA_044372695.1 Spirosomataceae bacterium | reverse complement strand
CCACAACCAAATTTCGTACCCGTTAAACCAATTTCATCACGAACAATCCAAAGCAAAGGTGTATCAGGATCAACATCTACACGATGCTTTTTTGCATTTATGGAAAGAGTATATAAAGACATGTCATCAAATTTAAGCTTTGAAATTACAACAAAAATAAAATCTTTGCATTAAAAGTATCTAAATTAACTAATTGTACGACAAAGAATTAATTTTACAAGATGTTAACGACTACCGAAGTTTTATTCATTCAAGAAAACAGTACCCAAAACCCTGTCGAATTGGCTCTGCGTTTCAAAAAAAAACCTGAAATGGATTTGCCGAAATTAGTCAAGCAAATTCAAGCCAGGCAAAAATTGAAAGACAAATTACCTACATGGATTGCTCATCCCCGTGTTTATTTCCCTGCCAGTATTTCCTTGGAACAATCCTCTTCTGAATTAGCCGCTCAATTTAAAGCCCAATTAATCAAAGGAAAAATCATTGATATTACAGGAGGCATGGGAATTGATTCCTGGGCATTTGCTCAAGCAGGGAACAAAGTAGTCTATACAGAAATACAAGATGAACTTTTTGAAATTAGTCGTTACAATCATGAGATATTAGTTCCTCAACAAATCACCCATCACCATTGCGATGGCATCTCCTATCTTCAAGCCCATCATCAGGAATTTGATTACGTTTATTTGGACCCTGCAAGAAGAAACGAACAAGGAGAGAAAGTCCTATTGTTCAAGGATTGTCAGCCAAACGTCATCGAAATATTACCTTTGATTGATCAAGGTTTGAACTTATTGATTAAGACCAGTCCCTTATTGGACATTGACAGAGCCATACAAGAATTAAATGGAGTGGATGAAGTCTATGTCATTTCCATAAAAAATGAGGTCAAAGAATTGTTATTTCTTAAAACTCAAAAAAACAGTTTGCATCCTAACATTCAAGTGATTGAACTAGGGCATGAAAATAAAAAGCTTTTTTCAGCCAATAAAAAAGATGAAAAGGAATGTGAGGTGAATTTTTCTGCTTGCTCCAATTACCTTTATGAAGCTCATCCAGGTATCATGAAAGCAGGCTTTTTCAAATTAATGCAGCAATTTGGCATAAATAAAATATCGAATAACACCCACTTGTACACGTCAGAAAAATTTGTCAAAGATTTTCCTGGTAAAATCTTCCAAGTTGATAACATTGGAACAGTGGATACCAAATGGATACTTAGTCAATTGCCAGAAAAAAAAGCTCACATTTCCACCAGAAATTTCCCTCAAAATAGCGAAGAACTTAGGAAGCGATGGAAGTTGAAAGAAGGCGGAACAAAGTATGTTTATGTTTATCAAAATTTTGAAGGCAAAAATGAAATTGCCATTTGCCAAAAAGTCTAGTAATAAAAATTTTAGAAATAGATCAAATAGCATACCTTTGCTCATTAATTTCCGTTAAATGAAAATTAAATTCATTTTTATGAAAAACATCTTTCTGATTTTCCTTTTTGTTTCAGCTTCATTCTATTCAATCGGACAAACATTTTCAGGTATTTCTGAAATAGAAAGTGCCAAAAAAGAAGGTTTCTACACCTTTTTAAACATTCCACAAGAAGATGTGAGTACTAGTTGGAAGAAGTACCTTGGTGAATTTGGAATTGTGGAAAAAGGCAGAAATGGGGCCATCATTTCCAATGGAACACGCGTAAAATCCATTTCTGAAAACGAATTTACCGTTTTGTCTAAAATTAGTGAGGAGAAAAATCGGACACGTATTTTCATCGCCATACCATTAGGACCTGATAATTACATTAAATCAGGACATCCTAACTACCGTGAAGCTAGCATTTGGTTAGATAATTTCGTCAAAATCGCCAATTTGGAAGAATCAGCACGTAAAGAAGAATTCAAATTAAATGAATTGATAAAATCAAAAACGAAAAATCAACGTTACTCGGAACGATTGATTAGAGAATTAGAGGCCAATCAACGTCAAACAGATCTATTAACACAAAGATTAGAGGAAGCTAAATTAGCGAAAGAAAAGATTCTAGCTAATCAAGTGCAAAATCAAATCGACTTAAAATCAAGCGAGGATTCAGTGATCATTCAGGGTAAAATATTAGAAACCGCTAAACAAAAATTAAATAATCCATAACACATGAAAAATCTAACCATCAAACTATTTATTCTAATTATTTTCCTAACAAGTAGCAGTTTCGGCTTTTTGGAATACAACACCTTAAAATCAAAGGCAAGCTCCACAGTCCAAACAGATTCCTTAATCCATAAACCTCTAGCACATTCCATAAACAATAACCTTTCAACGGAGATTCAAGAGAAGGAATTCAATGAGGAATCCAAGAAAATTGGACAGAAAATAAAACAATTTGGCGTTTATGTTTTTCTTGGAATAAAAAAAATATGCCTTACATTGTTTAAAATTGTCATTTCAATATAAAAAAACATGCTCAAATTCAGCATTCAAACACCCATCAAAGCCAGTATGACAAATGTTTGGAAGCAATTTGATCAAAATCTATTGGAAAAATTATCACCACCCTTTCCGATTGTCAAGATATCTACCTTTGAGGGTTGTCATACCAATGATCGGGTTGTTTTGGAAATGGATTTTCTCCTGTTAAAAACAACTTGGAGTTCCATCATAACAGATTTTCAAGAATCCGAATCCGAAAATTTCTTCATTGATGAAGGTGTTAAAATGCCATTTGGATTGACCTATTGGCAACATAAACACAGCGTAAAAAAACTCACAGATGCAAGCTCTGCTGTGGTAGATACCATCCAATTCAAATCCAAATTTTTCTTATTAGATTACTTGTTGTATCCATTATTTTATGGAATGATACTTTACCGTATACCTATTTATCAAAAACTTTTATCGACAAAACATGAAATTAAGTTTAACTAACAAAATAATCATCGGATTTATTTTAGGACTCGTTATAGGTGAGTTTTTCTATTTAAATTTCAGTCCAGAGATTAGCCACGATTGGGCGGCGAAATTTCAGGTTATTTCAAAAATATTTCTCCGATTGATCAAAATGATCGTTGGACCTTTGGTTTTTTGTACGCTAGTGGTGGGTATTGCCAAATTGGGCGATTTCAAAGCGGTGGGCAGAATCGGAATCAAAACCATCGGTTATTTTTATTTTGCCACGATATTATCACTTTTAACCGGCTTAATCGTTGTCAACCTAACCAAACCTGGTAGTTTACAAAGTTGGCCAAAGCCCGCAGCAGGGACCGATACGGGCATCGATGCCTCCAAAGTAAAGACCTTGGAAGATTTTATTTTACACATTTTTCCAGATAGTTTTTTCAAAGCTTTGGCAGAAAATGAAATCCTTCAAATTGTGATATTTTCCCTATTTTTTGGAGTGGCATTAGGTTCAATCGGTGAAACAGGCAAAAAATTAATTCATGTAATTGAAAATCTTGCAGAAGTAGTTTTCAAAATGGTCAATTATGTCATGGAAGTCGCCCCTTATGCCGTATTTGCAGCTATGACAACCGTAGTGGCCAACAAAGGCCTTAGCATCTTAATTAGTTACGGTTACCTAATGCTTTGTTTTTTAGGTGGCTTACTCTTTTTTACGGTAGTCATACTTTGGTTAATCTGCCTTGTCAACAAAATTCCTTATTGGAAATTGTTGAAAGCATTAAAAGAGCCTTTGCTCATTTCATTTTCTACCGCAAGTTCGGAAGCTTCTTTTCCACAGACCATTGCTGCCTTAGAAAAATTTGGATGCAGCCGCAGAATCGTAGGTTTTGTATTGCCTTTGGGATACAGCTTTAATTTAGATGGATCCATGCTATATATGACATTTGCCACAGGATTCATTGCACAGGCCTATGGCGTTCAATTGAGTATGGAGCAACAAATAACAATGTTATTAACCCTAATGATTACTTCCAAAGGGATTGCAGGGGTACCAAGAGCTTCTTTAGTGATTATAGCTGGGACACTCACCATGTTCAATTTACCCGCTGAGGGCATTGCACTTTTATTGGGAGTAGATCCATTTTTAGACATGGGTAGAACCGTAACCTCTGTGGCGGGTAATGGAGTGGCAACTTGTGTGGTTTCTAAATGGGAAGGAGAATTTAATCCTTCGATAGAGGCGTAGATTTAAACGTAATTTGGACTGCTTTGTAGGCTGGGAAAATTGAAGCTAAAAAAGTAATGATCACCACCACCAAAGTAGTCCAAATAAAATCCATTAATTCCATTTTAATGGGATAAGCATCAATCAATGCATTGGGAATTCCCAAAGATATAATTCCAAAGGTTTCTTGCATCCAAGCAAATCCAAAACCCAAAAACATCCCTAAAAAGGCTCCAGAAAAGCTAATGAGCAAACCAACCAATAAAAATGTTTGGAACATTTGTTTGGGACTAATGCCCATGGCTAACATCGTATGCAAATCCTTTTTCTTTTCAATCACCAACAAAGACAAGGCATAAAACAAGGTAAATGAAGCGATTCCCATGACAAAAGCCATGATTAAAAAAACGAATAACTTTTCAATTTTAATAGCTTTCAATAAAATAGCATGTTGCTCATCTCGAGTTTGAACATCAAAAGAACTACCCAATATTTTCTCTACGGCCTGCTTGATTTTCAGCGATTGATTTTCATTTTTCAGCATCAATTCTATGCCTGAGAATTCATTGTCTGAACCGACCAATTGTTGCATCCATAAATAGGGTACAATGACCATTTGGTTATCAAAACTTTGTTCTACTTCCAGAACTCCACCTGGAAAAAAAACATTGCTTCTTACGGCTTCAGAGTTGATGGAAAAACTTTTTAGTGATTGGTGATTGGGATACCAGGCTTCGATAGGCGTAAAAACATCTTCAAAACTCATGCCCATACTCAAGAATACGCCCAAGCCAATCAAACCAAAATTTCGATCATAGTCATTCAATAGATAATCTCCTTCAGTTACCTGTGCTTTTAATCGCTTAGCCTTGATAAACTCTTCAGTAACGCCTTTCAAGCGAACCACTAATTGCTTACCACCATAACGGATTAAAGCTTGATCTTCCAATACAGGATTAACAAAAGTAATTTCAGGTATTTTTTGAAGCTGTTGAAACTGTTGAGGAGAAAATCGGAAACGTGTACCCTCTTTGTAGATAATTTTTAAATCCGGGTCATAGGTTCGAAACAAACCTTTCTGAAAATCTTCTAAGCCATTGAATACCGACAAAATCAAAATCAAAGCCATCACCTCTACCCCTACGCCAATCATAGAAATGCGAGAAATAAAGGTGATGAAACTCGCCTTAGTTCTCGTAAAAAAATATCTTTTGGCAATAAATAAAGGTAAGTTCACTATTATTCCATTTTTTATTCGTCGTCAGATGCAGGAGGAATGACCAATCCTTCAAATAAAGCATCAATTTTTGCAGCATATTCAGCCGTATCATCCAAGAAAAAAGATAAATGTGGAATGATACGCACTTGGTGACGAATCTTATTGGCCAACACATTCCGAATCGATTTATTATTTTCTTCCAATGCTTGAACAATTTGTAGAGGTTGCTCTACCAATAAAAAACTTAAATATACCCTTGCAGAGGAAAGATCAGGACTCACTTTTACATCCGTAATCGTCATCATCCCTTTTCCGGTAATTTCTTTGAAATCCTTTTGAAATATTTCGCTTAAATCCTTTTGAATTTGTCTTCCAAATTTTTGTTGACGCTTACTTTCCATAAATTCTCCTTTTCTTTTTCTTGTCAAAAATCTCACAAATTTCACAATAATAATTGGATTCACCGTAATTTAGCAAGTCGAAAAGAAAAATATGTTTGAATTTTTAAAATCCAATGACCGACTAGCTTTTATCCTTGGCCTACTTTTATGGGGTTTTGGTATGTATTGGGTCTATTTATTAAACTTATCCCCCTTTCCTTGGGAATTTAAATACTATTTATTGGGCGACAAATTAAATCAAGGTTATCAATTATATGCAGACATTAAAGACAATACAAGTCCATTTTCCGCATTATTTTATCGATTGATTAGTTTTAGCAGATTCCCAATGGCTTGGAACATTTTTTTAACTGCTATCATCGTAGGCTTTCAAACATGGATTTTTCAACAAACCATTAAAAAGCATCAGTTGCTTCCCAGAATTGGTTTAATTCCAGCCATCATTTATTTATTGACCTTTCATTTATCTTTTGAATTTTTCGTTCCTACTCCATCATTGTTGGGTTTAACATTTCTCCTTTTAGCATGGCAAGAAATTACTTTGCAACAAACACGTATCAACACGAATGACAGGGTATTTTTTATTGGTGTTGCCATAGGCATAGCCAGCATATTTTATTTGAGTTACACCATTTTCATACTTTGGGCCATCTTAAGTTTGGTTTTTCATACCGGTATCACATTTCGTCAGGTATTACTTACATTTATTGGCTATTTATTTGTTTTCATTTTAACGGCCATTGTCTTTATGTACAATGGAACGCTTAATTACATGCTCCAAGTTTTCAAAACCTCCGCATTTAGCTATCAAACACCGAAAATAAGAGATTGGCAACAAATAACGCTTGTGTTTACACCTGCCATTTTATTGGGTGCTACGGGCTTGTGGGCGGTCATTCGAAGCAATAAATTACGCGCACATGCCCAGAAAGTGTTTCAAAGCAACTTTGTTTTTTTGATGGTATCCATTTTAACTCTTTTCACATTACCAAGTTTATCGAGAGCCAATTTGGTATTCTTCTTACCTTGTTTGATCTTGTTTGGACTCAATACCTTCTATTTTTTCAAAGCAGGTTGGAAAAAAGACATGGTCTTTCTTGCGATTTTTATGGGTACCTTTTTTAGTTTGAAAATTCAACTTAACTCACAAAACCTTGATCGAATCAGTTCACCCAAACTCGAGCTGAAAAATGAAAAACTCATGGTGCTAGGCCCTCAAATTGAAGAATATCAAAACAACACCATGACCGGGCCGTTTTTAAATTGGGAATTGTCCACCTATTTATTTGATGGAATCAATGAATTCAATCATGTAATCACAGTTTCTAAAATCATTCGAA
>JBILRJ010000158.1:0-7098 GCA_044372695.1 Spirosomataceae bacterium | reverse complement strand
TGAACATTTTGTTCAGGATGTACCTGTGCTTTACGGGTTTATCACCACCGATGCGAACTCCATTACATCCATTAATGCCCGAACATGGTTGGCTTTGCGTTTACCCGATTTCATGCTTCCGCAAAATATTGAAACCATCTCTCAAATTCCACTTTTGGTAGGAGGGAAAGTTGACTATGCAGGGCTTGTTCCCTACATCCCCAATTACCTCCAATCCGAAACGACTTACGAAAATGATCCTTCTAATGATTGTGATTTCGTGCGTCTATGTTATTTATGGGATTCCCTACTCTGGACTGGAGCTCATAAACAAGCGGGTAATTTCCTTGCATTAGGTGGCGATTCCCTCGGTCTGATGTTGCTTTCGGTGGAGGTAGAGCGAGTTTTTGGCCAACAATTGCCCTTGTTGGAATTTCGTAACAACAGTACCTTGAAAAACCTTGCAGACATTCTCCACATTAATCATCCAGCCTTTGAAATGGTTGAAAAAAAGGAGAAGGTTCAGTTTGATCAATTTGACAAAAGTTTAAAAGCTTCCAAAGGTGTAGCACTAGCAATGCCAGGATATGGAGGTTGGGCAACGGCTTATCCCTTTAAAAAAGCAGAATTATTCGATGACCATGACATTTGGACGGCAGATTTCCCCATCAAGAAAGGGACGATACTTGAATCTCGTAGATGGAGAAAAGTCGCGTTTGAAATCGTTGATCGGATAAAAGATGGCACGATTCCTCCACCTCGTATAATCTTCGGCTACTCAGTTGGAGGAGGATTGGCTTGGTTAGTTGGTCACCTTTTAAAAGGTACTCCCCAATGTCCAAAATTTATCGTGATGGTAGATGCTCCGCCTTTGCATCGTTTCAGCACATTTCATGATCTTGGCCTCAAAAAGGCTCTAGACCTCGTTTCTCATCATCAGCCACCCTCTGCTATACATATTCGAAGAGCACCTTTGCTAAACATTGTATTTGGCTCAGGAAGCACCAATCTGTGGGAGCCTATAGACCACATTCGAATGTTTGTTGACCTTCCCACAGTGGATCATTTAGAGACGATCCGTTGGAATATGCTAGCGATGGCAAAAGAGGCAGTATCCACATTTTTGAATCACCATGAGTCGCCCGAACCTTGGAAGCCTACTTTAGCTCCCCCTGACCTCCTAGGCGTATACATTCATCATGCTGCCAATGGATGTGAAAATTCGCTACAAAAAGTCATGGAAGAATGGAAAAAAACTCCCGAAATGTTTCATACAGATCAATTAATGGCATTGATTTTTGTGTTGCGCCTTAAAAACGAAACTCATAAGGCAAACGAATTAATTGCTTCTGCTGTAAAGAAATTACCGAATTCTAGGATTGTGCAATACCTCAAATTTCGATCGCAACGCAGTGGAAACATGCTAATTACTGAAAATATGCCTGAGATTTATCCCTTAATTATAAGTTCCTTAGAAGTCGGATTGGTCCAATCAGATAACAATCTTTATCAATCCAACCCTCGCCTAATCAGATTAATGTACCTAGCGTTCGATGTTTTTTCTGTTTTTGTGGTGGTTGAATGGGAAAATTTCAAAAGAAGGTGCTCACAGCGGAATATTGCAGCTTCTGGAGCTTATGCTAAATTATTCAAAAACAACTCTTTTGAGAAAACTGAATTAAGCCATGATGAACTATAAAGGTCATAAGCATATCGCCATTATGTCCACTATTTTAGACGATTGGGGTGGTAGTGAAGAGTTATGGGCTTTGAGTACTCCCTATTTGCAAAAAGAAGGATTTTCGATCACTGTTTTAAAAGAACGTGTCAATTTTAGGCACAAAAGAATCGCTCAATTAAAAAATGCCCATGTGGTATTTTATGCGTTGAAAAAAAACTATCATCGAATTTTAATGGGCTTCCTCAATGCCATTCATAAAACGATAAACCCAAATTACCTTGCCCCTTTAGATGCATTTGAAAAGTTCATCCAAAGGCAAAAACCAGAACTCGTAATTATTTCGCAAGCCATCAATTTTGATGGTTTAGCCTATGGAAACATTTGCTTAAAACACCAGATTGATTATGTCATTATCTGCCAAAAAGCGGTTGATTTTTTCTGGCCCCCTCCCAATGATCGGGAGTACATGATTGAGGTATTTAAAAATGCCAAAAAGTGTTTTTTTGTGTCTAATCACAATCAAATTTTAACAGAAGAACAATTTGGTTTCCGTTTTAATAACTCAGAAATTATTTTTAACCCCAATAAACTAAGTACGAATTTAATCCCTTATCCCAGCACAGATTTTGGCTTTAAAATTGCTTTGATTGGCCGTTTATTTATCATTGACAAAGGACATGATATCCTTTTCAGAATATTAGCGAAGGATAAATGGAAAAAACGAAACCTACAATTATCCCTCATTGGATCAGGTCCTGATAAAGGTGGCCTCACAGCTTTAGCAAATTTATTAGATTTAAAAAATGTGTCTTTTTTAGGCTTTCAAGAGGATATCAAACAAATTTGGTCAGAGCATCATGCCTTGGTATTGCCATCAAGAAGCGAGGGTATGCCATTGGTGATTTTAGAAGCGATGGCAGCAGGAAGAACCGTTGTCGCTACTAGGGCTGGTGGGACACAGGAAATTGTTGAAGATGGAATAACTGGTTTTATGGGTGACGCCACAGAAAGTAGTTTTGAAGAAACCTTAGAAAGAGCTTGGGAAAAACGAGATCAATGGGAATCCATTGGAATGGAAGCCTCTCGTTATTTGAAGAAAACAATGGTAGTCGATGCCGAAATTGCATTTTCCAAACACCTCATTTCCTTAATTCATGAATAGCAATCCTTTAATTTCTGTTATCATTCCCACGTATAATCGCATAAATGTGGTCGGAAATGCCATAAAAAGTGTGCTTAATCAAACCTATACCAATATTGAACTCATTGTTGTTGATGATGGGTCAACCGATGACACCCAAAAATTAATAGCCAATTTTCCTGAAGCCATATATATTTACAAAGCGAATGGAGGCCAAGCTTCTGCTCGCAATGAAGGGTTAAAATATGCAACTGGCACATTCATTGCCTCCTTAGATTCGGATGATATTTGGGAAGAAAATTTTCTAGAGAAAATGATTGGACCTATTGAAGAAAAGCAATTAGACTTTGTTTTTGCCAACTGGCAGCAGCAATATGACAGAGGGCCCTATTTTGAATTTCTTTCGAGATATAAATACCTTCCTGCACATTTACCACGGACCGGTAATGTTTGGGTAAATTTAGAATCAAATGATTTAAGACAAATTTATCTTGAGGGCTGCGTCTCACCTTCTTCTTCTCTCGTAATTCGGGCAAAAACGTTAAAGAAAAGAGGCTGGAATGAAAATATGAACATTGCAGACGATTGGTGTATGCTCTTGGATATTATTTTCAACGAACCCACCAAGGCAGCCTATACCACTGAGCCATTATGGAAAAAAAATGTGAATGGCGACAATATTTATGATGGAAGAAAAAAATTGCCCTTATTAAGGTTATTTGTTCAAGATAATTTGAATCTACTAAATAGAAACAGGTCACTTCTTAGCAAATCAGAAGTTAAAGTCTTAGAAAAACATTATATCTTGAATTTAATGAATGCTTCAAAAGAAACATTGTTTAGCGATAAAAATCCAAAAAAATCTCTTTCTTATCTGTTTAAAGCATTTTCCGAACATCCGAGGCATTCTGTTCATATATTCTTTCAACTAGTTAATAAAATAGTAAAAAATAAACCTTTAGAAAAGACGGATATAACTTAAATCAAATGAGAATTCCTTCTGTATTTAGGGCGAATGATTGGTGGGAACCCAAAATAGTTCCGCTGCTGGTTGTTGGCTACATGACGGCCAATCATTACCAGGAAAATATATTCTCCCATTTTGTTTGGTTATTATTTTTAATACTTGCCATTGCATTTGGTGCCATTTTCGTAAGTATTTTAAACGATTATACGGATTTACCCTTCGACTTAGCCAGCAAGAAATCAAATAGATTAGCGTCTTTTAGTCCATTGAAAAGAAAACTGTTGTTATTGCTTTCTTTTTGTACAAGCATGATCGTTAGTTTCTTTTTTATCGACAATATTCTGACATTTTGTTTTTGTTTATCAACCTATTTGGCCTTTAGCCTATATTCCATTTCCCCTTTTCGTTTAAAAAACAGAGGTCTTTTGGGTGTTCTCGCCGATGCGAGCGGGGCGCATCTATTCGTTAGTTTATTCATCGTAACATCCGTGACTCAAAAAATGGGGAAGGAATTAGATCTTTTTTGGTTATCACTCATCGGATTTTGGTCCTTTCTCTACGGACTTCGGGGTATTTTATGGCATCAATTTTTAGATAGAGAAAATGATCTTTCCATCCATCATCCAACCTTTGCCACCAGTCGGGAAGCTTCATCCATCAAACCTGCCGAAACCCTGATTACGATTATGGAAGTCGGTTCGCTTATTATCCTATTAATTACTTTGGGAGAATGGCTTCCATTTTTTGCACTTGCTTTTTATTTCTTCTTACTTCTTGGATACCAAAAACTTAATCAGCAAGTAATTTTTATTCTTATTCCTGAAGATAAGCCTTGGCATATTTTTTTGAGTGATTACTATCAAATTCTACTGCCTTTTTCACTCCTTCTATCTTGTAGCTTTGAAAATCCCACATGTCTCTTTTTAATCATTTTTCATGTTTTATTTTTTCCACACAAACTTAAACTATTAGTGAAGAATTTGCTTTTAATGATGCGTTTAGAAAGGATTAAATAAGTTTTGAGAATTAATATTCGCCTTATTTATTAGGCAGTGAATTTTCATATAGGCCCAAAGCTTCTAAACAAAAAGCGGTGGTTAACTCTTCCGATCCCCAACATTGGAGCTTTTTCTTACCCGAAAAATAAACGCCCCATCTCTTCCAATTACCTCTTTCTGATTGCGTTTTTATTAAATGATTTATTCCATGTTCTACTTCAGGCCCATGGTATTTGAGAAAAATTAAAGAAGAAATAGCTACAGCTGTTTCTAATTCTGAATCACCAAAAGATCCATTTTTAAGAGATTTTGATAGAATTCTTTTGATCAATTCTGGTTGAATTTCTTTCAATTCACTAATTCCTGCTGGAATATTCCTAGAAATAAAATAATAGACGATTAATGTACTTCGGTACCATTTATCACAATCATCCTCCTTATTTTCTTTGATAACATGAATTAAATGATGAATGATAGCGTCTGTCTCTTTTCTTTTTCCTAAGTAATACAAGATATTGGCATTAACAACCGCGTCCACATCGTACCTTGAACATTCAGAATAATACCAGAAAAAAAAACTCTTAAATAGGTATTTTAATTCTTTAAGGGCGTAATACCAATAAATTATATTTTTATTACGTTTAAATCTGAAGATGATCCAAGTGTAAAATAAGCTATCACTTCGGCTAGAATCCAAGATCAATTGTTGATTGCGTTCCATGGGAAAATCAAACTTCATTGACTTTAAAAAGTCCGAAACACAGGCTGTATCATCAAGATCATTGGGGCATACATTTCTCAAACGATGAAGTATGGTGAAATGACTCCAAACTCCCCCTCTATCCATTTGATATCTCAAAAAATTAGCGGTATTTAAGAGAATTTGTTCCACTTTATCCCGCTTATTTAAACCTAGTAAACAATTTCCAATCAAAGCTGAAGGAAAGACACTACTTTCGGGCAAATTCCAGCTTTGCATCGCATCATCCCCCGACATGTAAAATAAAAATTCTCCATTGGGTAATTGGTGATCCTCCAAATAGGCGATCCCTCGCTCAATCGCTTGGTTTAACTGGTTTTCTTTATCTTCCTCTTTAATTTCCATGTATTTTTTCCTCTTACAGAATTTTGATTGATCAATCGAATATAGGAAATGGAAATATAAGAGGCTAATTTGGAATATAGGAAAGCTTCCTTATTTTCTCAAAAATTCAGCATCATCCGTAATACTGATCACTTCCTGAGTCAATAAGTCTTCTTTAAAAGGTACGATTGGAGTATAACTGCTAACATGAACGTCTTTGTAGGGTTTATTGCTGGCCAAATTGTAGGCGGTAATAATTGACCAACGTGGATGGTCCGACAGGTTAGCTGCCGAAGCGTGTAAGGTGTTGCAGTGAAAAAATGCGGTATCTCCCGATTCCATCTCCAAATAATCAAGGGGCATGAGTTTAAGTGCTTCATTCACTTTTTCCATGTCTGCCCCAACTTGCTCACCCGCAAAGCCATGTTCAATTCTGCCCATTTTATGCGAACCTCGAATCATCTGTAAACACCCATTTTCCTTGGTCGCAGGTGTCAATGCGGTCAGCACACTTAGCATATCAGGAAATAAAAATCCGTTGTTTTTGTACCAATACCCGTAGTCTTGATGCCACTCCCAAGCTCCACCTGTTTTAGGCTCTTTTTGCATCAATTTTGAATGGTAATGAGCAGCTTCCCCTTCCAAAATTTGTTCTACGGCATTTACAATGCGCTCCGAACGAGCAAATTTGCTATATAAACTCTCATCCAAGGAATACCAAAGCGCCAATTTTGTTTTAAGTCCTGCCGCATCTGTACGATCAAAACTCTTTTTACTCATTAAGTCGTCATCAATGGCTATTTTGTACAATAAATTGACCTCTTCCTGAGTGAAAAAATTACGCACGACTACATATCCATCACGGTGATAAGCTTCCAAGTGTTCTTTTGTGAATTTCATGATCTATTTTAAAGATTTTACAGCATCCATATTGGGTACTAATAAATGAATAATCAGCAATGCGATGCCATACATAGACGCCGCAACGATAAAAAGGATTTGATAACTGCCAGTGGCCTGCAGCAAATGTCCTGTAGCAGAAGCCATCAACATTCCACCGACTGCACCTGCCATTCCAATAAATCCAACCACTGTTCCAATATCTTTTTTTGGAAAAAAATCTGTTGCCAAAGTGTACATATTGGCAGACCATCCTGTATGTGCAGCCATGCCCAAACCAATTAAGATAACGGCAGGCCACAATTCATCAATGCCCGAAACCCAATAAATAGGAACCACAAGTATGGC
>JBILRJ010000011.1:0-25274 GCA_044372695.1 Spirosomataceae bacterium | reverse complement strand
TCCAAAGATTTAGGTATTATTTTTAACTTATTTTTTAATAAAATACAAAATGTTTGTAAAAATAGGTTAAAAATTAAACTTGTATTTGTGTATTTTGCAAAAAAATGTAAAAAATTAATAAAAAATTGAACTTGTATTTTTGAAATGAGCAAAAAAAAAGGATCTGACAAGCAGATCCTTTTTTTTCAAGTTATTTTTAATGTTTATTCCGCATGAAGCCAAGATTTTTTGGCCAATAATGTTTCATTATCTTCTTCATGATCAGGATCAGGTACGCAGCAATCAACGGGGCATACTGCTGCACATTGAGGTTCTTCGTGAAAACCTGTGCATTCTGTACATTTGTCTGGTACGATGTAATAAAATTCCTCAGAAACTGGATCAATTGGTGTTTTAGCATCCATGCTAGATCCGTCTTCTAATTCTACTTCTTTTAACGAGGTTCCTCCTGCCCAAGTCCACTCCACTCCTCCTTCATAAATTGCGGTATTTGGACATTCTGGTTCACAAGCTCCGCAATTGATACATTCTTCTGTGATGATAATCGCCATAAATTATATTTTAATAAAGGAAATCAATGCTATTTTCTAATTTTACTCGCAATTTACGTACATAATTTTGAATAGTATATATTTTTAACAGACTATTGCAAAATTTTCAGAACTTTGTGAATCCATCATTTTTTGCATTTAGCTCCTTTTATGAAAAAAGAACGTTTTATTCAGTTGATTCAGTTTTTATCTAATTATTTCACTTCTTCATCTAATACAGAAAAAATTGAATTATTTATAGAAAAGGCTAAATCCGAAAATCCTTGGTTTTCCGATCATCTCATTAGAAATGCCTTGAAAGCAATTCAAGTTCAATTTTTAACTAGCGATATTTGGATTGATTTTTTTAAATCTCAGAATCATCCTGTACTTCATCCAAAATCAATTGGTTTAATTTTAGCAGGAAATTTACCTGCTGTCGGCTTGCATGATGTATTAATGACACTCGCAAGTGGAAATAAATGTTTTGTAAAATTAAGTTCTCAAGATAAAGCCATTATGCAGCTATATTTTTCGATTATGAAAGAATTTGATTCCAATATTCCTTTACAAGAAGTGGAAAAAGTTAGCGGAATGGATTGCGTGATTGCAACGGGTAGTGATTTTTCTGCTAATTATTTTTCGCAATATTTTTCTTCGATTCCACATATTATCCGTAAGAGTAGGACTTCGGTTGCTGTATTAAGTGGTAGTGAGTCCGTCGATGATTTTAAAGCACTATCTTCTGATATTTTCAATTACTATGGTTTAGGTTGTAGAAATGTTTCTAGCTTGTATGTACCTGAAAATTATGATCTCATTCCTTTATTTGATGTTTTGACTTTGGAAAATTGGGTGTTGGATCATAATAAGTATTCCAATAATTATCAATATCAAAGAACTTTAATGTTGTTAAATCAAATTCAACATTTTGACCTAGGAAATGTGTTGGTGATGGAAAATAGTAACTTAGTTTCACCGGTTGGAGTCTTGCATGTACATCGTTACAAAGATTTATTGGATGTAGAGAATCAATTAATTATGCAGGAAGAAAAGATTCAATGCATTGTTACGAATGCTTTAGAGTTGCCCGGTGTGGTTAAATTTGGGCAAAGTCAACATCCAGGTCTAACAGATTTTGCAGACGGTATCAATACTTACGATTTTTTAGTCGGAATATAAATTGTAAAATTAAAGCGGAGCCAAGTCCAACCAACGCACCAGTCAGCACATCAAGTGGATAGTGTACTCCTAAATATATTCTGCTGTAGGAAACAGCTGTTGCCCAACCGAACATGATCCAGAACAGTGTTTTGTTTTTGCTAATTAAAAAGTAGGCGAAGGTTAGCCCAAACGAATTAGCCGCATGGGAAGAGCAAAAACCAAATTGTCCACCACAACCATCCGCTAAATAAATCCACGATTGAAATTCATCTACATGGCAAGGTCTCAATCTTTTGAATAAAGGTTTCAGTAATGAGGAAGAAAATTGATCCGCTAAAACAATACAAGCTATTAAGTAGCTTAAAAACCAGTAAAAATGGAATTTATACTCTTTGTAAATTTTTACAATCAAAAATACATAAAAGGGAATCCAGACATACTTATTGGACAAAATAATCATCACTGGATCCAATAGTTCCGAGTGATGTTGATTAACCCATTTAAATAATTCTTTATCCCAAATTGGCCACATGTTGACTTAAAATTTAAAGATTTCTCTTACTCTAGAAATGGTTTTCTCAGCAATTGGCTTTACTTTATTTTCTCCTTCTTCGAGCTTTTCTTCTAAAATGACTGGGTTAGCAATATAATAGTCAAATTTTTCTCGAGCATCTTTGAAATAGACTAACATTAATTCGTGTAATGCTTGTTTTGCATGACCATAACCATAACCTCCATTTAAATAATTTTCTCTCATTTCTTGAATTTGAGACTCATTGGCCATTAAATTAAATAATTTGAAAGTAATATCCTCTTCTGGATTTTTTGGGTCTTCTAAAGGAGTCGCATCGGTAACAATTTTTTTGATTTGTTTTAACAGATCTTTTTCAGGAAGAAATATGTCAATGTAATTGTTCAATGACTTACTCATTTTTTGACCATCTATCCCAGGTATAGTCATAACGTCTTCACTAATTCGTGCTTCAGGGATGGTAAAAATATCTTTTCCTGCCATACGGTTTACGGTAGAAGCAATGTCTCTGGTCATTTCAATGTGTTGTCTTTGGTCTTTTCCAACCGGAATCAACTCCGCATCATAAAGCAATATGTCTGCAGCTTGTAAAACAGGATAAGTAAATAATCCAGCGTTTACATCGGCAAGTTTACTCGATTTATCTTTGAAACTGTGTGCATTCGCCAGCATGGGAAATGGGGTAAAGCAATTCAAATACCACATCAATTCGGTATGATACGGCGCTAATTTTGATTGTCGGTAAAAAAAGTTTTTATCTGTGTCAAATCCAAATGCTAACCAAGCAGCGGCGATTGACAGGGTATTATTTCTGATGGCATTACCATCTTTCAAGCTTGTTAGGGTATGTAAATCGGCAATAAAAAGGAATGAATCGTTTCCCGATTTTTTTGAAAGTTCAACCGCTGGTAAAATGGCTCCAAGGATATTTCCTAAATGAGGTTTTCCTGAGGATTGTATGCCCGTTAAAATTCGCATGAGATCTATTAAATATTTTTCAAAATTCACGAAATTCGTTGACAACTCCCAAAACTAATTGAGAGAATTTACATAAATTCGCTCTTTCATTTTCTATTTTTATCTTCATGTCCATCTCCCCTAGTTTGTTCCCTTTTCTGATTGACCTAAAGTTGAACAACAATCGTGAGTGGTTTGCTACCAACAAGGGTCGGTATGAAAAAGAAAAAAAACTTTTTGATGCAGTGATCATTGATTTAATCCAAGAATTCAAGGATTTTGAGAACATGGACGGGGTGCAATTAAAAGATTGTTCCTTTCGTATTTACAAGGACGTTCGATTTTCCAAAGATAAACTTCCGTACAAGACTTGGTTTTCAGCGAGTTTTTCAGAAGGAGGTCGAAAATCTGGATTAATGGATTATTACCTTCATTTTGAACCAGGGAATAAATCTTTTTTGGGTGGTGGAATGTATGCGCCTAGCCCCAATCAATTATTGAAATTTCGGCAAGAAATTGATTACAACGCCCAAAATTTAAAAAATATTATTTATGCACCTGAGTTTATGATTCGATTTGGTGAAGCAGAAGGAGATTCTTTGAAAAATGCCCCAAAAGGATTTGAAAAGGAACATGAGGATGTTGATTTGTTAAGAAAAAAACAGTTTTTCTTCTGGCAAAAGTTCAGTGATGATGAAGTAATCAGTGCTGAATTTATTCCTGATTTAATGCAGTCAGCTAAAACATTGAAACCATTCTTAGATTATTTAAATGCCGCTTTTTTTGACAAAGAATCCTAATTAATTTACTATGCAGTTCTCTCATTTGCACAATCATTCACAATTTTCTTTGTTGGATGGAGCGTCCAAAATATCATCCATGTTTAAAAAAGCCAAGGCAGATAATATGCCTGCTGTTGCTATTACCGACCATGGAAATATGTTTGGGGCTTTCCAATTTGTGGCAGAAGCTGGTAAACATGGGGTTAAACCCATCGTGGGCTGCGAATTTTATTTGGTAGAAAACCGTCATAAGCAGGCTTTTACCAAGGAACAAAAAGACAAGCGTTATCATCAATTGTTTTTAGCCAAAAACGCTGAGGGGTATCAAAATTTGGTTAAACTTTGCTCTTTGGGTTTCATGGAGGGCATGTATTCCAAATATCCGCGGATTGATAAGGAATTAGTTTTAAAATATCATAAAGGTTTAATTGCTACAACTTGTTGTTTAGGTGCGAGTGTCCCACAAGCAATTTTGCGCTCTGGTGAAGATGAAGCCGAAAAAGAGTTTAAATGGTGGTTGGATTTATTTGGGGAAGATTATTACATTGAAGTTCAAAATCACCACATTCCGGAGCAACAGACTGTCAACGAGGTTTTAGTTAGGTTTGCCAAAAAATACAATGTAAAAATCATTGCGTCCAACGATAGTCATTACTTAGATCAAAAAGACGCGAACGCACATGATATTTTATTGTGCATCAATACAGGAGAAAAACAGGCTACTCCTACTTACAAGGATATTGAAGGTAATTTTGACATGAAGGGGAAGCGTTTTGCTTTTTACAATGATCAATTTTACTTCAAAACAACAGCTGAAATGACCCAGCTTTGGTCGCACATACCAGAATCCATTGATAATACCAATGAGATTGTTGGAAAGGTGGAAACGCTGGAATTGAAAAAAGATGTTTTGCTGCCTAATTTTCAGATTCCTAAAACTTTTTTAAGTCAGGATGACTTTCTTGAACATCTTACCTGGGAAGGTGCCAAAAAGCGTTATGTGGATATTGATCAAGTTGTGGAAGAGCGCATTAAGTTCGAATTGCATACCATTCGGACCATGGGCTTTGCGGGATACTTTTTGATTGTAGCGGATTTTATCAACGCTGGTAAAGAATTAGGTGTATATGTGGGTCCAGGTCGTGGTTCAGCCGCTGGTTCTGTCGTAGCTTATTGTTTAGGTATTACCAATATCGATCCAATTAAGTATAATTTACTATTTGAACGTTTTTTGAATCCTGATAGAAAGTCCTTACCCGATATTGACACGGATTTTGATGATGAAGGTCGCCAAAAGGTAATCGACTATGTCGTGGAAAAATACGGTAGGAATCAGGTTGCACATATAGCTACATATGGCACAATGGCCGCTAAAATGTCCTTAAAGGATGTTGCCAGAGTATTAGATTTACCACTTTCAGAGTCAAATGCTTTGGCCAAATTGGTTCCAGACAAACCGAAAATCTCCCTTGAAAGAGTTGTAAATGCTCCCTTAACAGGTGAAGGAAGCTTATCAGACAAAGAAAATTTAAGTTCGGATGAATTAGAGCAAGTGAAACAATTGCGAGAGATTAACGCCCAAGGTGGTTTAGCTTCTCGTGTCATTGAATCTGCTCTCATTTTGGAAGGATCTGTGCGAGGTACAGGAATTCATGCGGCGGGTATCATCATTGCACCCAATGATTTGACGGATATTTTACCTGTTGCGACTTCCAAAGACGTCAATCTATTGATTACCCAATTTGACGGAAGTGTCATTGAAAGTGCTGGGGTAATCAAAATGGACTTTTTGGGATTGAAAACGCTTTCGATTTTGAAAGAAGCTGTTCGTTTGATCAAACAGAATTACAATAAAGTAATCATACTGGATGATTTGCCTTTAGACGACTCCAAAACCTTTGAACTTTATCAAAGAGCGGAAACAAACGGTACTTTTCAGTTCGAGTCGCCGGGAATGCAGAAGCATTTAAAAGATTTAAAGCCCGATCAGTTTTCGGATTTAATTGCCATGAATGCTTTATTTAGACCAGGTCCTATGGTCTATATACCTAACTACATCGCTCGTAAGCATGGCCGAGAGAAGATCGAGTATGATTTGCCAGAAATGGAGGAGTATTTGAGCGATACATATGGAATCACGGTTTATCAAGAACAGGTAATGCTTTTATCTCAAAAGCTCGCGAATTTCACGAAAGGTGATGCGGATGTATTGAGAAAAGCAATGGGTAAAAAGGATAAAGCGACCATCGATAAAATGAAAGGGAAATTCATGGAAGGTGGTCAAGTTAACAACCATCCTCCTGATCGATTGGAAAAGATTTGGACAGATTGGGAAGCATTTGCTCAATATGCCTTTAACAAATCGCACTCTACGTGTTATGGATTAGTCGCCTATCAAACAGGTTATCTCAAAGCCAATTATGCACCTGAGTTTATGTCTGCTGTGCTGTCTAATTCCCTAGGAAATATTGAGAAAATCACATTTTTCATGGATGAATGCAGACGAATGGGACTTGATTTATTGGTTCCTGATGTAAATGAATCTTCTCGCTCTTTTGAGGTAAATAAAAAAGGCCAAATTCGTTTTGGTATGGGCGCAATTAAAGGAGTGGGAGATGCGGCGGTAGAGGCAATCGTGGAGGAAAGAAATTTACGAGGAGAATATAAAGATATTTATGATTTTGTTTCTCGCATCAATATTCGACAGGTGAATAAAAAAAGCATGGAATCATTGGTATTTGCTGGTGCGTTTGATTGTTTTAGTGAAATTCCGCGCTCAAATTATTTTCAAATGGATCAGGATGGACTCACTTTTATTGAGAAAATCGTCCGTTATGCCTCTAAAATGGCTGAATTGAAAGCGTCTGCAAGTCAATCACTTTTCGGAGAATTGGGTGCGGGTACAGGAAATGACATAGCCAAGCCTAAAATCCCCACTGGAGAACAATGGTCTGTGATGGAGCAATTAAAAAATGAAAAAGAGGTGGTGGGTGTTTATATTTCAGGACATCCATTGGATGAGTATGATATGGAAATTAAAAACTTTTGTAATTCTTCTATTGTTCAATTGATATCAAAGCCGAATCAAGTTCAATCTTTTGCAGGCATTGTCACGAAAGTTACCGTTAGGACAGCAGGTAATGGCAATCAGTTTATGATTTTTGTGTTGGAGGATTTTTCAGGAAATCATGAGTTTGCTTTATTTGCCAAGGATTACATTGAATTTGAGCGTTTTATTGCCTTGGATCGTTTACTTTTCGTTCAAGGAGTTTATAAAGCCAAAAACAATTATTCGGATCAAATGGCCTTTAAAATACAATCTATAGAGCTATTATCGGAGATTTTGAGCGAAAGATCCAAAGAGTTGAAACTTTCTTTTAGTTTAAAACGTTTAAATAATGATTTGCTGAATCGTTTATTTCAAACGTTGGAAAGTCACCGTGGAAGCAAGAAATTAAGCATGGAAGTTTTTGATGAGGAGGAAAAAATTCAATTGGAATTTTTATCTAGAAAAGTTCAAGTAAATATTGGTAAAAAATTAATGGCTGAATTAGCCGCTTTGGATTCTGTTCAAGTGAAATTAATCTCCTAAATATTTGCTATAATAATTTATTAAAATTTGTAATTTATATCTTAATTTTGTTTTTAAAACTTTAAAATAATCATGGGAAAATACGTAGAGGCAACAGATGCCAATTTTCAAGAGCTTATTGGTACAGATACTCCAGTTTTGGTCGATTTTTGGGCAGAATGGTGTGGACCTTGCAAAATGATTGGACCCATCGTTGAGGAATTAGCAGGTGATGTAGAAGGTCAAGCAATTGTTGCTAAAATGAATGTCGATTCAAATTCAGCAGTTCCTGCCTCATTAGGTATTCGTTCAATTCCAACATTGATGGTTTTCAAAAATGGAGAAATGAAAGAAAGATTAGTGGGAGGAAATATTCCTAAATCAGTTTTGGCAGAAACTTTGTTGAAGCACGTTTAATTTAAGTTCTTATCAACTCGATTAATAGCTTGCAAAAGAATTTTGCAGGCTATTTTTATTTCATCATCAGTAATGACTAATGGCGGTGCAATTCTCAATGAATTATCACAAAATAGGAACCAATCAGTAATTAAACCCAATTGGATGCACTCATCTATGATGGATTTGACGGTTTTAAAATCATCAAATTCCAAAGCTAGCATTAATCCAATGCCACGAACTTCTTTAATCAAGGGATGCTTTAATAAAGTTTTAAAAAGTTCACCTTTGCTTTTAGCTTCATGAATTAAATTACTTTCTTTCAGCTCTAGTAAGGTAGCCAATGAGGCTGCACAGCTGACAGGATGTCCACCAAATGTGGTAATATGACCTAAAACTGGCTGAAAAGTAAGGGTTTGCATGATTTTTTCAGAAGAAATGAAAGCACCAAGAGGCATCCCCCCTCCCATTCCTTTTGCTGTTAATAGAATATCTGGTTCAACATCAGTTTGCTGATAGGCCCAAAAAGTGCCCGTTCTTCCAAAACCCGTTTGAATTTCATCAAAGATGAGTAATGTGCCTGTTTCTTCGCATCGATTTTTTAAGGCAGTAAAGTAGTGCGATGGTGCTGTGCGGACTCCCGCCTCCCCTGCTACAATTTCAATCACCACTGCAGCAGTTTTGAGGGTAATGTGTTTTAAATTTGCTATGCATCCGTGATGGATGTGGCGAATGCCAGGAATCAAAGGACGAAATGCATTTTTAAAGTTTTCATCTCCAGCTAAAGACAATGCCCCTTGTGAGGCACCGTGATAGGCATTGTAGCATGAGATGATTTCTGATTTACCGGTGTATCTTTTTGCTAACTTCATGGCTCCTTCTACTGCCTCCGTACCCGAATTAGTAAAATAGACTTGGTTTAAAGTAGCACTTCCCGTGGATTCAATTAAGGCGTTGGCCAAAAGAACTTGAGGGCCCTGAATGTATTCACCATACACCATTAAATGCATGTAGGCATCTAATTGTTTTTTGATTGCTTCAATCACTTTAGGATGTCGATGACCTAAATTAGATACGGCAATTCCTGAGATTAAATCAATGTAGGATTTCCCTAAATTATCAAATAAATAAATGTGTTCTGCTTTGATTATTTCCAGTGCTAAAGGCGCATCCGACGTTTGAGCGATCCGAGATAAAAAAAGTTGGCGATGTGATATATTCATTTAAGAACAAATTTATCAATTATACTTAATAAAGTTTTAATGCCTTCAATACTTATTTTTGACCTTTTGTCAAAGTTCAAATTTTTCATTGCACGCTTTCTTTAATTTTTAATAAATTTGATTCATGAAAAAATATCTGATCGCCCTGCTCTTAATAAGTATTTTACCTTCAAGTTTATTTTCCCAAAGTATCAAAGGGATTGTGAAGGATTCCAAAGGTGAAATTTTACCATTTGCTACGATATGGGTGCAAAATCAAAACAAAGGTACCATTGCCAATGAAAATGGTCAATTTCAATTTAATTTGGGTCCTGGTGAACATCAGGTTGTATTTCGTTTTTTGGGTTACACACCAAAATCACTGACCATTCAATTTGCCAAGGGAGATTCCGATAAAGAATTAAACGTCGTTTTGGTTGAGCAAGTAGTAACCTTGCAAGACGTTAAAGTGGGTGGACTCAAAGAGGATCCAGCGATCGGAATTATGAGGAGAATGATTTCCATGGCCCCTTTTCATTTAAAAGAAATATCCAGTTACTCGGCAAGAGCTTACGTAAAAGGTGTGGGTAAAATTACATCTATCTCAAAAATGTTAAATTGGGCGATTGGGAAGAAAATGGAAAAGGAGGCTGGTATTAAGGTAGGTTCCACTTATTTATTAGAGGGAGTCAATCAAATCAATTTTCAAAAGCCCAATAAAATTCAAGAGAAAGTTATTTCCAATCGAAACAACTTGCCTGCTCAAATGAAGAATGAGGCCGTAAATTTACGCGTTGCTCAAACCAATTTTTATAAGCCTAAAATTTGGGGGAACATCATTTCCCCCGTTGCTCCGAATGCGTTTAGTTTTTACCAATTTTCTTATTTGGGGAGTTTTAAACAAAATGATTTAACCATAAGTAAAATTCGTGTCATGCCAAAAGCGCTGTCAGATGATTTATTTGAAGGGACAATCAATGTGGTAGAAGATACTTGGTCAATTTATTCCTTTAATTTGAATTTTAAATCTTCCAATTCACAAATTAATTTTCAGCAACAAAATGCTCAGTTTTATGGAGTATGGATGCCCATCAATTACGATGTTCGAACGAATTTCAATGCCATGGGCTTCGGAGCAACATTTAGTTATGTGACTCAGATTAAAGAATACAACATCAAAGTAGATCCTGCTTTTGTGGTAAAGCCTCAGATCATTGAGGAGCGTTTGGAAAAGTCCTTGGCGAAGGAAATTGACAAAGAAAAGATGAAAAATGTGAAAGATGCCAAGGTTGCCGTTACTGGTGAAATCACTCGAAAAAAATTGAAAAAAGCGCTTAAAAAGATTGAAAAGGAAGAAGTTAAAGAAATTGAGAAAAAAGAAGGTACGGTTTTTGAATCAGAATATGATTTTGAGGTTGACTCACTTTCACAACTCAAATCAGAGGCTTTTTGGGCTGAAGAACGGCAAGTACCTTTGACTATCGAGGAAAAGGTTGCCTACAAGCAAGCTGATAGTTTATATATTTCGGGAGCAAAGCAACGAACGAAAGATTCTTTGAATCGCATTCCTAAATTTAATTGGGTTCAACTTATTTCTGGAAAAACCTATGATTATACCAAAAAAGGAATTGGGAAAAAATTTACCATTTCAGGGATATCATATGATTTCAATGCGGTCAATGGAAATACTTGGTCTTATGGTTTAACCTATAATAACCAATACAAAGAGCAAAATTCATTGAAATTAACGGGTGATATCAATTGGGCATATCATCGAAAAGCATTCAATGGAGAAATTGGTTTTGAGCGTACATTTCAAAATGGAAGGCAATTCATTGCGGGAACAATCGGGAATAGTTTAAGGCAGGTAAATAGTACTTCTCCGATTTCAGATCCTTTAAATAGTTTTTATTCCTTTTTTCTTAACCAAAATTATGCCAAATACTATCAAAAAGAATTTGTGCAATTTCAGTACCGCAATCGACTTAATTCCAACTATTTGTTGTTCTTAGAAGGAGAATATAGAAATCGTAGTCCTCTTTCTAATTCCGTAGAACAAGGAATATTTAAAAATTATGATAAGTTTAGTCCAAACATTGCTACAAATTTAGAAAACTCAAATACCTCTTTTACCAATGACCATCAATTGTATTTTAAGGTAGGACTTCAATGGCAGCCCAATGCAAGTTTTCGTCGGTACAATAAAAATGTTTATTTGAATAATTCAAGGGGTCTAATTTTTAGGTTAAGTTATGCACAGGCCTTGTTGGACAATCCTTTTAAATCAGTTGAATTTTCGGTAACCAACCGATTAAATTTAAATCGTTTAGGAGATTTTAGGTATCAATTATCAGCAACACAATTTTTAGAAAGGCCAAGTAATTTTTTAGATTATACACATTTTAAAGGAAACGAAATAATTTTCACTTCCAGATTTGATTTTGGATTTAAGGCCTTGCCGTATTATTTATACAGCACATCGGGGCCTTCTGTGCGAGGACATTTTACTTGGGAGCCAAGAAAATTTGCCATCACGCAATTTGACCTTCTGTATATGTATGGTTTAAGGGAATCATTTACTTATAATGCATTGTATTCCAAAAATGTAATGGGGAATAAATATTATCATGAAATTTCGTACGGTTTAGACGGAATCGCGGGTATTTTAGGAGTAGATGTGGTTTATCCAATGGGAAATTGGGTTCCTGAAAAGTTTAAACTATTGATAAGGGTTCCATTTTGATTGTTTTTTGGCAAAATTGTCTTAATTTCGTGATACAATTTTTTGAAATATTATCATATAAATTCCCTTTTTAAAAATTACATTATGGATTCAATTGTTTACTTAGTCCCTGCTTTTGGTATAGTAGGTTTGTTGTACACAGCATGGAAGTTTAGCTGGGTTTCTAAGCAAGATGCTGGAAACGATACAATGCAAGAATTAGCAGGTTATATTGCGGATGGAGCAATTGCGTTCTTAAAAGCAGAGTGGAAAATATTAGCTTATTTTGCCATTCCAACAGCGATATTATTAGCCTGGTTGGGCAGTCAAGAAGGCCCTTCATTTCATTCATCCCCTCTTATTGCCATATCCTTTTTAATTGGAGCTTTATTTTCAGCTACTGCAGGTTACATTGGTATGATTGTGGCTACTAAAGCGAACGTACGTACAGCTCAAGCAGCAAGAACTTCTTTGGCTAAAGCATTATCTGTTTCATTTACAGGTGGTTCTGTGATGGGTATGGGAGTTGCTGGATTAGCCATTTTAGGATTAGGTGGTTTGTTTATCACCTTTTATCAAATTTTTGCTTTCGGAGAGCCTTTGACCTCTGATAACATGAAAGTAGCGATCGAAGTGCTTGCAGGATTCTCCCTAGGAGCAGAATCGATTGCTTTGTTTGCTCGTGTGGGTGGAGGTATTTATACCAAAGCTGCTGATGTGGGTGCAGATTTAGTAGGTAAAGTAGAAGCTGGTATTCCTGAGGACGACGTTCGTAATCCTGCTACAATTGCAGATAACGTGGGTGATAACGTAGGTGATGTGGCTGGTATGGGAGCTGATTTGTTTGGGTCTTATGTGGCTACTATTTTAGCGACAATGGTATTGGGACAAGAAATTTCTGTTACTGATAATTATGGTGGATTTTCTCCTGTTTTACTACCGATGTTAATTGCAGGTTTTGGATTGTTAGCTTCTTTGGTTTCTACGTTTTTTGTTCGAATCAGTAGCGAAACATCGTCTGTTCAAAACGCATTGAATCTAGGTAACTATGCCTCTATCTTAATTACTTTCGTTACATCTTATTTTCTTGTTAAATATATTTTACCAGAAAATCTAGTTTTACGTGGATTTGAATTTTCTTCAATGGATGTATTTTATTCCATTGTAGTAGGATTGATCGTGGGTACATTGATGTCCATCATTACAGAATACTATACTGCTATGGGTAAAAGACCAGTTGATTCGATAGTTCAAAAATCTGGAACAGGTCATGCAACGAACATCATTGGTGGCTTAGCTGTGGGAATGGAATCAACAGTTTTGCCTATTTTGGTACTTGCTGCAGGAATTTATTTTTCTTACTTCTTTGCGGGTATTTACGGTGTGTCTATTGCTGCTGCTGGAATGATGGCAACAACTGCTATGCAATTAGCGATTGATGCTTTTGGACCTATCGCAGATAATGCGGGTGGTATTGCTGAAATGGCTCAGTTACCAAGTGAGGTTCGTGAGCGTACTGACAATTTAGATGCAGTTGGAAATACAACAGCAGCAACGGGTAAAGGATTTGCAATTGCTTCAGCAGCTTTAACTTCTTTAGCATTGTTTGGAGCTTTTGTTGGAATTGCTGGAATTACTCAAATTGATATTTACAAAGCTGATGTATTAGCAGGTTTATTTGTTGGAGGAATGATTCCATTCATATTTTCAGCGCTTTGTATCTCTGCTGTTGGTAAAGCAGCTATGGAAATGGTTAATGAGGTGCGTCGTCAGTTCCGTGAAATTCCAGGAATTATGGAATACAAAGCCAAGCCAGAATATGAAAAATGTGTGGCTATTTCTACAGAGGCTTCCATCAAACAAATGATTTTACCTGGTGCCATCGCTTTAACAGTACCTGTCATTGTTGGCTTTATTATGGGTCCAGAGGTATTAGGAGGTTTATTGGCTGGTGTAACCGTTTCAGGAGTATTGATGGGTATTTTTCAATCAAATGCTGGTGGGGCTTGGGACAATGCTAAGAAATCATTTGAAAAAGGTGTGATCATTGATGGAGAAACTTACAAGAAAGGTTCTGAGCCTCACAAAGCTGCTGTTACAGGTGATACTGTGGGAGATCCGTTCAAAGATACCTCTGGTCCATCGATGAATATTTTGATTAAATTGATGTCAATTGTATCCTTAGTGATTGCACCGTACATCGCGGTTAATCCTGATAATCATACTTCAACTAAAATTGAAAAAGCGCCTATTACGAAAGTAATTGCTAAAAAATAATTTTTGATTTTTCTAGAAAGTCCTTCGGGACTTTTTAGAAAATATTGACCAACAAAAAAACCACCAATTGGTGGTTTTTTTGTTGTCTATCAGGAAGATTATCCAATCAATAATTAGCTTAACTTGCCTCTTAATGCTCTTGGAATATCGATGGTTGCTACTGGGTTTGACATAGGATTTAAAATCTCACATCCTTCAACAGTTAATTTATTTACTTTTACGGTTTGACCAAGATCTAAACCTGAAATATCTGCCGTAACAAAATCAGGAATGTTTTCTGCCAATCCTTTTAAAGATACTTTACGTAGCTTTTGTACCATTTTACCTCCTTTAATTACACCTGGAGAATTTCCAATGATTTTGATAGGTACAGCAATTTTAATCGGTTTTTTGTCTTGGATTTCCAAGAAATCCACGTGAAGAATCATTTCATTCACTGGATGAAATTGTGCATCTTGTAAGATGGCACGATATTTATCTCCTTCAATGTTTAGCTCTACTTCATAAACATCTGCTGAGTAAAGTAATTCACGAAAAAGAATCATTGGTACAGCAAAGTGAACTTGATCTTTACCACCATACAATACACATGGAGCTAAAGCTTCAGTACGCAAATCTTTGGCACCTTTGGTTCCAAGATTCGCTCTTTTATACCCTACAATCTCTAATTTTTTCATTCTGTTTTTGTTAATGTTTTTAGTCTTTCACTTGATGTTATCCCCTAAAAACGGTTAAAATTAATACTTTATAAATAATGAACTGATAGATTCGTGATCTCTAATTCGTCCAATGGCCTTAGCAAATAACTCTGCCACTGAAAGAACTTTAATTTTGTCACATGCTTGTTTTTGAGGAATGGTATCTGTTACCAATAATTCTGTTAAAACAGAATTAGAGATATTTTCATACGCATTTCCAGATAAAACGGGGTGTGTGACTACCGCCCTTACTGATTTTGCACCTTTTTCCATTATTAACTGTGCAGCTTTGCATAATGTACCACCGGTGTCAATGAGATCATCGACAAGAATGACATCTGCTCCTTCCACATTTCCAATCAATTGCATGGAGGCTATTTCATTTGCTCTTTTGCGGTGTTTATCACAAATGACCATTTCTGCATTAAAGAATTTGGCCATATTTCTAGTACGAACAACACCCCCAACATCTGGTGAGGCAAAAATGATTTTCTCTAAATTTAACGATTTCAAATAAGGTACAAATATGGCATTTCCCTCTAAATGATCTACTGGAAAATCCATGAAGCCTTGTATCTGACCAGCGTGTAAATCGATGGTCATCAATCGATCAGCCCCTGCAGCGGTCAATAAATTAGCAATTAACTTAGCTCCTATGGCTACCCTTGGGCGATCTTTACGATCTTGGCGAGAATATCCAAAATAAGGCATTACGGCGGTCACATAATGAGCTGATGCCCTTCTAGCAGCATCAATCATTAATAATAATTCCATTAAATTATCCGAAGTTGGAAACGTCGATTGTATGATAAATACATCACAACCACGAACGGATTCGTCGAAACTTGGCGACATCTCTCCGTCTGAAAACCTTAAGGTAGTCGCTGCTCCTAAATCTTTCCCATAGAATTTAGCAATTTCTTTGGCTAGGTAATTGGAAGCGGAACCTGAAAATATTTTTACTGCATTGATGGCTGCCATGATGAATGATCTGATATTAATTTAAAAAATTAAGGTGCAAAACTAAACAATTTTGCACCTTAAAACAATTTTGAAATTATTTTACTGAAGCTCTAATGATATTTAATGCACCGCCTGCTTTAAACCATTCGATTTGTTGAGCATTGTAAGTATGGTTAACATTAAAGCTGTCTTTTGAACCATCAGCATGTAACAATTCAATTGTTAATGGTTTTTCAGGAGCAAAAGACCCTAATCCAAGAATACTGATGGAATCATTTTCTTGAATTTTATCATAATCAGCTTCATTAGCAAACGTCAAAGCTAACATTCCTTGCTTTTTTAAATTCGTTTCATGAATTCTTGCGAAAGATTTTACTAACACAGCACGAACGCCCAAATGACGAGGTTCCATGGCAGCATGTTCTCTAGAGGATCCTTCACCATAATTGGTGTCTCCAACTACAATAGTTCCAATTCCTGCAGCCTTATAAGCTCTTTGAGTAGCTGGAACAGCTCCATATTCACCAGTTAATTGGTTTTTAACATTGTCCGTCTTTTCGTTAAAGAAGTTAACAGCACCAATTAACATGTTGTTCGAGATATTATCTAAGTGACCTCTGTATTTTAACCAAGGTCCTGCCATGGAAATGTGATCAGTGGTACATTTTCCTTTGGCTTTGATCAATAATTTCAACCCATTTAAATCCGTACCTTCCCATGCTGCGAATGGATCCAATAATTGTAAACGATCAGAAGTTACTGATACTTTTACTTGAACGGCTGAACCATCCTCTGCTGGAGCTTGATATCCTGCATCCTCAGCAGCAAAACCTTTTGAAGGTAATTCATCACCGGTAGGTGCATCTAATTTAACTTGCTCTCCTTGCTCATTGGTTAAGGTATCAGTTAATGGATTAAATGTCAAATCACCAGCAATTGCCAAGGCTGTAACCATTTCAGGAGAAGCTACAAAAGCGTAAGTGTTCGGATTACCATCTGCACGTTTAGCAAAGTTTCTATTGAATGAGTGAACAATGGTGTTCTTTTCAGCCTTTTCTGCACCTGGGCGAGCCCATTGTCCGATACAAGGTCCACATGCATTGGAGAATACCGTAGCACCAATGGTATTGAATGTATCAATAAAGCCATCTCTTTCAATGGTATATCTAACCAATTCTGAACCTGGTGTAATCGTAAATTGTGCTTTGGTTTTTAAACCTTTGGCTGCTACTTGCTTTGCTAAAGAAGCTGCACGAGCAATATCTTCGTAAGAAGAGTTTGTACAAGATCCAATTAAACCAACTTCTACTTTAGTAGGCCAGCCATTTTTCTCAGCTAATTCTTTCATTTTTGAAATAGGCGTAGCTAAATCTGGAGTGAAAGGACCATTTAAATGTGGTTCCAAAGTATCTAAATCAATTTCAATTACTTGATCAAAATAAGCTTCAGGGTTTGCATAAACCTCCGGATCAGCTGTTAAATGTTCGCGTACTTGGTCTGCCATAGCTGCTACATCTGCACGGCCAGTAGATTGTAAGTATCTTGCCATGGAATCATCGTAACCAAATGTAGAGGTAGTCGCTCCGATTTCAGCACCCATGTTACAGATAGTTCCTTTGCCTGTACATGACATCGAAGTAGCTCCTTCTCCAAAATACTCCACTACGCATCCAGTACCTCCCTTAACGGTTAATATTCCTGCTACTTTCAGAATGACATCTTTCGCAGATGTCCATCCATTCAATTTACCTGTAAGTTTAATTCCTATTAATTTAGGGAATTTTAATTCCCATGCTAATCCTGCCATCACATCACATGCATCCGCACCACCTACGCCAATCGCGATCATACCTAGTCCACCTGCATTTACGGTATGTGAATCAGTTCCGATCATCATTCCACCCGGAAATGCATAATTTTCCAATACAACTTGGTGAATAATACCTGCTCCAGGCTTCCAGAATCCTATGCCATACTTATCAGATACAGAGGATAAAAAATCGTAAACCTCTTTATTTTTATCTACCGCAACTTGAAGATCTGTTGTGGAGGAAACTTTAGCTTCAATTAAATGGTCGCAATGTACGGTTGAAGGTACAGCTACTTTCGGTCTACCTGCTTGCATAAATTGTAAAAGGGCCATCTGAGCAGTTGCATCTTGCATCGCAACTCGATCGGGTGCAAAATCTACATAAGATGCACCGCGTGCGTATGTCGAAGAAGGTGTTCCTTCCCACAAATGACTGTAAAGAATTTTTTCTGTTAATGTTAGCGGTTTACCAGTTAATGCTCTTGCCGCAGCAATGCGAGCAGGCATCCGGTCATAAACAGCTTTAATCATTTCTATGTCAAAGGCCATAAGTAAATTGTGTTTTGGGTAAATTAGATTGCAAAATTAATAGATTCGTAATTACTTTTTGTCACTTTTTGTAAATATCCTTTCCTTTGTATCTATAATTCATCAACAATTGGTGTAAAATAGAAATATTATACCTTTTTTTTGGATTATTCCATTTAATATTGAAATACAACTAATTTGCGTCGGCTTCATTTCATCTTTTTACTGGTTTTTTATTTGAGTGTTACTCAAAATTCTTCGGCTCAAAAGATCGCAATAGATTCGATTATTCAAAATTCTTTGATAAAAACAACGGAGCACTCAGCTCAACTCAAAAACTTTTCTTTTCAAGCTATAGTATCAGAAAAAGCTCGTTTCACCGAAATCATTGGAATTGGCGAAAAGCGTTTGGAAAGGATCGAAGGAGTTCGAGAGGATCAATGGTATGGACATAACACCATTTCAGATGTATTTTCACAAAAACTCAATCAAAGTGTTCATGAAATACATCAAATAGAATTGCTCAATAAAAAGGATGCTCGCCCTACCCTATTTTTTTGGCCTGATTTTTACCAAGATATTGTCGGGCCGAATTGCATTTCCCCTTTGAATTATCAAGCATATTTATATTACGATTATATTTCTTTAGGCGATACTACTGTTCAAGGGCACCGTGCTTTTCAGTATCTAATCAAGCCCAAAACCACCTTAGACCGACTTTTCAAAGGTAAAATCATTTTAAGCAAAGATGGATCTCTGATTCATGCCAATTTAACTGTTTTTGCAGATGCCTTAAATTACCATTTAGAGCTTAATCATCAATTTGCCTTGGGAAAATGGCTTCCCTTCGAGTTGAAAATACAAATATCGGGTGGACTACTTGGTAACAACGGAGAGTTTTTGATTCAAGAAAAGGTGCTCAGTACGCCCATGGAATGGAAACATGATGAAAGCTTGCTAGGTAAAAACATCAACGAAAAATTAAACATTGCAGAAAGAGTATTTGATGAGACCTACGTCTCACAATTGTTAGGTAATTTACACAATTCCATGATATTGAAATGGAAGAGTCGGTCTCAAACCGGATTTTTCACCATTGATTCGGTTCGCAAATCCAAAGATTTCCGCTTAGAAAATTCCATACAGTCCAATTTGGCTTTTTTTCAAGATGGTCAAATCGCCGAAGCAGGTGAAAATCTACCTCAAGCATTTTATGAACCTGTCCGGAAAGCGCCACTCGGTTGGCAGGATATCATCTTCAGTCGCTCATTTTACTTTGGGAAAATGCAAAAAGATTTTTATCCCTATGAAGTTTATTACAAGGCTCCCATTTTTGACACCAACTTTAACACAGCGGAAGGTTTTGTTTCCAATGTAGGAATTGTGTTACGAAAACGATGGGCGCGTTATCGTTTTATTGAAACCGAATCAGTGGGAAGACATTCTTATTTGTTGAACCAAAATTCCGGGTTTCTAAAACTCAGGTATAAAACGGAGCGCTTTGACATACAATTGGCCAGAGGTAATTTTGTTGCTCAATACAATTCCGATAATTCGATCGCGCCAGAAATGAATTCATTATCGACCTTGTTATTGAAAAATAATCAAATGAAAATTTATCGTAAGGATTATTGGTCACTCTATTGGATCAATCGCATATCTTCTACGCTTTTTTTTAAGGGTAATTTAGAGTTTGCTGAGCGCAGTCAGATGGACAATGTTTCTGATTATTATTGGGTCAATTATTTAGGCAGGAAGTTTACTTCCAATAATCCAACGAATTCGGAATATCCGGTGGAAGGATTTAATACGCACAAAGCTTTTACTACTCAATTTACACTAGGTTTTAGACCATTTTTGGATCATGCCTATGAGGACCAAGAGCGGATTAATAATTGGGGTAGCTCTCCTTTGATACTGCTCAAATATCGAGCGGGATGGAAAAATGTATGGGGTTCAACAACTGATTTCAATCATTTTGAGTTAACCTACATTCAAAATATCACCGTTTCACCGTGGGTAAAGTTAGGTTTATTAGTGAATACAGGTACTTTTTGGGGCGCAAAAGCCAAGTATTTTATTGATTACAAACATTTCAACGGGAATGTTAATTTGATACAGGCAAGTGATATGTTGGCTTCCCATCGTTTAGTAGGTTATTATCAAAATTTCACCTTAGGTGCTAACCAAAGATTGAATGTGAATCACTATTCGAATAGCACAGCAGGTAATTATTTGGAAGCCTTGTCATTTTTACAATTCACGAATCTTTGGTTAAAGCCTGCTTTGGGTATAAGACAATCTTTTATCAAAGAAGTGTTAATTGCCAATGTGGTCTGGGTTCCAAATCAAAAATTGTTGTACCGCGAAATTGGCTATGGCTTAGATGGAGTGTTTAAGGTTTTGAGAATTGAGGCCATTGCCAGTTTCAACAATGCTCAATTTGGTTATGTGGGTTTACGTTTGAACTTGAATTCACGAATAAGAGTGGGAAATGTCATCGAATAAAAATCAATAATATGATTATTTTAGTTCGTTTTATCTTTTTTTTACACAAATTGTTTTTAAGCAAGTATATTTGAGGTCTGTTTTAAAAATTAAATAATTAACACATATAGAATGGCAAAAAATTTAGTCATCGTTGAGTCACCTGCAAAAGCAAAAACAATTGAAGGTTATTTGGGAAAGGATTTCGTGGTTCGGTCTTCATTTGGACATGTAAGGGATTTACCAAAAAAAGGTGACAAGGTCATTGATGTGGATAATGACTTCACTCCTACCTATGTGATTTCTCCAGATAAAACAAAAGTAATTTCTGAGCTGAAAGCCTTGGTTAAATCATCTGAGGAAGTATGGTTAGCGACTGACGACGACCGTGAGGGAGAATCCATTTCTTGGCATTTAAAAGAAGCATTGGGATTAAAAGACAATACCAAACGAATTGTTTTTAGAGAAATTACTAAATCCGCCATTCAAAATGCGATAACTAATCCGCGTACCATCGACATGGATTTAGTCAATGCCCAACAGGCTCGCCGTATCATGGATCGATTGATCGGATTTGAACTGTCTCCGGTTTTGTGGACAATGGTACAAAGGGGATTATCAGCTGGCCGAGTTCAATCTGTTGCGGTTCGTTTGATTGTGGAAAGAGAGAAAGAAATAGAAAAATTTGATAGTGTAGGAACATATAAAATAGTCGCTCTATTCGATTTACCAGGCAAAAAAGTATTAAAAGCAGAATTGCCTAAAAATTTTAACACAGAAAATGATGCTTTGTCATTTTTGAAAAAGTGCGTTTCAGCTAATTTTTTTATTAAAAATTTAGAGACAAAACCAGCTAAAAAAACGCCAGCGCCTCCTTTTACGACCTCCACATTACAACAAGAAGCATCCCGAAAATTAGGCTTTGCGGTAGCTACCACGATGTCTGTTGCTCAAAAATTGTATGAATCTGGTCGTATATCTTACATGAGAACAGACTCAATCAGTTTATCCCAAGAAGCAAGAGATAAAGCGAAAACAGCTATTGAAAGCGCCTATGGTAGTCAATTTCATCATGCAAGGCAGTTTAAAACTAAGAGTGAAAGTGCGCAAGAGGCACACGAAGCTATTCGTCCAACAGATTTTGAAGTAAGTACACTTTCTGGAGACGCTAGAGAGAGGCGACTTTACGAGTTAATTTGGAAAAGAGCTATTGCTTCTCAAATGGCAGATGCTCAAATAGAAAGAACTGTTGCTCAGATAGGTATTTCTAGTACCAACGAAATATTGGTGGCTCAAGGTGAAGTCATTACTTTCGAAGGTTTTTTAAAAGCATATTTGGAAGGTAAAGATGATGAGGAGGATGATGAAAATAAAGATATGCTCCCTCCATTATCCATAGGTCAAAATTTATCTTTACAGGAATTAAAGGCACAGGAGCGTTTTTCTAGACCAGCGCCAAGATATACCGAAGCGAGTTTAGTGAAAGCCATGGAAGAAAGAGGCATTGGTCGACCTTCCACATATGCACCTACTATTTCTACCATCATTAAAAGAGCCTATGTTGTAAAAGAGGATCGTTTGGGAAAAGAGAGGGATTTTCAAACTTGGTTATTAAAAAATGATGAGATAATTGGTGAGAAGAATAAAGAGATTGTAGGTACTGAAAAAGCTAAATTATTCCCGACACACATTGGAACCTTGGTAACCGATTTTCTAGTAGATAATTTCCAGGAGGTAATTGATTATAAGTTCACCGCTGATATGGAGGATGAGTTTGACAACATTGCCAAAGGTAATTTGTCTTGGACTCAAATGATGAAGGGTTTTTATGGAAATTTTCATCAAACCATTTTAGATAGTAAATCCATCAGTAGAAGTACGGTTGGTGGTGGCCGAGAATTAGGAATTGAACCTAAATCTGGTAAAAAATTATCTGTTCGTTTGGGTAAGTTTGGACCTTTCGTTCAATTGGGGGAATCAACCGATGAAGATAAACCCATTTTCGCCAATTTATCCAAAGATCAATCCATTAGCAGTCTTACTTTCGAGCAAGCTTTGGCTTTACTTGATAGGCCGAAATTACCTCGTGAAATTGGTATTTATGAAGATACTGCAATAGTGATTGGTGCCGGGAAATTAGGTCCTTACATCAAGCACAATGGTAAATTTACGAGTTTGCCTGATACAGAGGATCCATTCACTATAGAGATAGATGCAGCCATTTCGGTTTTAAAAGCTGCCCATGTAGCGGCGGAAGCAGAAGGATTGGGTTATTTTGAAGAAGAATTGATTTCTACCGGAAAAGGTAGATTTGGCCCATATGTCAAGCATAACGGCAAATATTTTTCTTTAGGTAAAACAGATAGTCTAACTTCGATCACTCAAGAAAGAGCCATAGAAATCATTTTAGCGAAAAGGAATTTAGAAGCCAACAAATTTATCAAAGAGTTTCCTGAAAATGAGCAAGTGAAAATTGTCAATGGCATGTATGGACCTTATATCCAAATAGGAAAGCGAAATGTGAAAATACCCAAAGATCAAGTTCCTGCTGAATTAACCTTGGAACAATGCCTTGAATTGGGAGAACAAGCTCCTGCACCGAAAAAAAGTCGTAAGAAATAATAGATAAATCAAATGGGTCAAATTATTGATGGGAAAATGGTTGCTGAGTCGATGAAAGCAGCCATTGCAGAAGAAGTAAAAGAGTTGTTATTAGAGGGTAAAAGAGCACCGCATTTGGTGGCTATTTTGGTTGGGAACAATGGAGCCTCTGAGACATATGTTGCCAATAAAGTAAAATCTTGTGAAGAGTTGGGTTTTACCTCTACCCTTTTGCGTTTTCCTCCAAGTATCTCAGAGGCAGAATTATTGATTGCTGTCGAAGAAGTGAATCATAATCCAGAAATGGATGGATTGATTGTTCAACTTCCCTTGCCTTCCCATATTAATCCTGATAAAGTCATGGAAACCATACTGCCTTCCAAGGATGTAGATGGTTTTCATCCCATTAACATTGGAAGAATGGCCAAAGGTTTGCCTGCATTTATTTCGGCAACACCTCAAGGTGTTTTGGATTTGTTAGCCTATTACAACATTGAAACATCAGGAAAACATTGTGTGGTGGTGGGTAGAAGTCAAATTGTAGGTTTACCCATGTCTATTTTGATGCAAAGAAATCATCCTGTTGGTAATTGCACAGTCACTTTAACACATTCGAAAACGAAAAATTTGGAAGAAATTTGTCAGCAAGCTGATATCATCATTGCTGCACTAGGAAAGCCTGAGTTTATCAAAGCTTCTCACATTAAAGAAGGCGCTGTTATTATCGATGTAGGTTTAACTCGCGTAGAAGATCCTACAAAAAAGTCAGGTTTTGCCTTAAAAGGTGATGTTGATTTTAATGATGTGATTGATAAATGTTCTTACATTACTCCAGTGCCTAAGGGAGTTGGACCCATGACGATTGTTTCATTGATGAAGAATACCTTACTTTCTGCCAAAGGAAAAATCTACTAGAGAAGAGAGAAGAGAGAAGATTTCCATGTTAAAAAAAAAGAGTTTTTTCAATTTTTGATAGAAAAATTTCCTGTTGAATAATGTATGCTTCTCTCCTTTGAATGACAGCCATCATTCTATGGACTAATTTTTTACTTACGGCATTTAGCAAACTGTTGAATTTTGACTTCAATTTGTTTGAGTTCTTTTTCTATTTCTTGAAGTACCCCTTTATAGCTTTTCAAAAGTATGTCATACTCAGACTTATTATGCGACTTTGCTTCTCTTAATTGATTTTCTAGTCCATTTGACTGTTTGAGAAGCGATTCTCTCACTTTTGCCAAATGCGTTAAAGCTGAAATGTTTTTTGGCGCTTCCGAAAATAACACCTTTCGATCTTCATATCGTTTGGCATATTGGGCAATCCGAATAGCATCTTTACGATCATCTTTTCCTCGAAAATCTGTCGTTGCTCGCTCAATTTTTAAAGCTTGCTCCACCCATAAATCTAGTTCCATTTTACATGAAACTCGCTCCAATGTACGATTGTAAATGCCCGTATTTTCACAACAAATTAAAAGTTCATCCGCTTTGATTTTGTGCTTACGAATCATTTGTAGTAAAAATTTTTCAATCGATAAATCTGTGTTTTTCACTTCCTGTTCAAGAAGTATTTCTAGATTTTGATTTAGAAGAGCACAATCGATTTTTGAATTGGAAATGTCGATTCCTAGGTAGTACATTTGCTTCATATTATTAAGTTTAATATCCACGATGAGAGTCGAATCCGGTACCTTGATAATAGGCCTTTAGCCTGAATTTCTATTTGGAACTAGCTCTCAAAGAAACAGGGGTCAAAATCTTACTCGTAGGTCCTTATCCTATAGAGAAAACTGATTCCCCCTGTATCATGTGGATAATTTAAAGTTACTTATTTGAAACAAAAAATATCCTTTTGCAAACTAAATGAGAGAAGAGAGAAGAGAGAAAACATTTTAACTTACCTCTTACCTCTTACCTCTTACCTCTTACCTCTTTGTCTCGTCCTAAGAAAAGTTTACAGTTTTACAAACCGTAATCTTATGGACAAAAGAAGAAGAGTAATTCGTTACAGTGAAAGTTTTAAGCAGCAAATCATTGCTGAATATTCCAGTGGACAA
>JBILRJ010000010.1:0-25432 GCA_044372695.1 Spirosomataceae bacterium | reverse complement strand
GAAAACAAAACAATTAAAAAAAGTATGGGTAAGAATAATTTTAAGATGCGCATAGTGTTGTCAAATGAAGGATTAAAATTACTAAAAAAGAGGTGCGAAAATCACACCTCTTGATTAATTATTTTTAAACAGCTAAATAATTATTTTTTGGGACGAGCAAAAATAGATGGATCTAAACTTGCATTTAGCTCAACAGCTGTGGTATCAATTTGCATCATTCCACCCATTGGGCTAGCAGCTTCAACTGTAAATGGAAAATAAAGACCATCAACAGCTTTGTAGTTAGAATAGTTTGTTTCTGCATCAATCTCTTGACCATTCGCCTTCACCTTTGCAGTTGTTTTTAAAATAAAATAGGTGGAAGCAGAAACATAAACTTGCATGGTTTCTCCAGATGTTTTAGTTACACTTAACAAAAATGCATCAGCACCATCCAATTTTTCTTTGCTCACTAATTCAATTTTAGCACCTGAAGCTTTGGCTCCACTCAAGGCTGATCCTAATTGTTTTTGAGAATCCGCCGCTTTTACTTGATCTGAAGGCATATCCTCAGGCTCTCCTGTCCCTCCCATCATAGCTGGGCGAATCATCCAACCTTTGTCACCATCAATCGCTGTGATGATTTTATTTCCCATTACTTCTATTTCAGTACGGAATGATTTTCCAACCATCATAGAGGTTTTCGATTCAATGTCCATTCCTTGAACAGAAAATTTATTTTTTACAACAGCTGTTTTGATTGCAGCCCATTTTTCAGAGCTACCCATGGCAGCTTCATGCTTTGTCAAGATTTCCTCGGTCGTTTGAGCAGTAAGTTGAGAGCTTGTCAGAATCGAAATACCTAAGCATACACTAAGAATGATTTTTTTCATGTGGGTGGGTTGTTTAAATTTTTGTGAAATATAAATAGAAAAGATTAATTAAAAAATAATTGTTAAAATGTCCTTTGAAATTATAGATATCTGCGGTCATTCTCTAAAAAAACTTCTTTTTGGGTAAAGCACCCATCGTAATAAATAATCCGATAAATACCGTGATACCGGCTACCAAAAATGCTGCCCCAGGGAATTGGAAAGGAGCGCTAGTACTGGTAAAATAAGCAAATAAATTAGTGGCAACTAAAGGGCCAAGAATTGTAGTAACCGACTGCAAACTTGTTAAGCCTCCCTGTAGTTCTCCTTGCTCATTGGCTCCAACTTGTTGAGTAATTAAACTTTGTAAAGCAGGTCCTGCCAAACCACCTAAACCAAAAGGAATCATAAAAACGTACATCATCCACGATTTAGAGGCCATTGCAAATAACATAAAACCCAAACCGTACAGAATCAAACCGTATAAAACGGCATTTCTTTCGCCTATTTTAGGAATGAGAATTCGATTCAAACCTCCTTGTATGATGGCAACAATCAAACCAACAAAAGCCAGAGAATAACCTACCTCAGTTGGTGTCCAATTGAATACTTTCATGGTAAAATAAGACCAAGTGCTTGGATGCGCTTGCCCAGCTAGCTGCAGACAGAAAAAACCTCCCACTAAACCGGTAATAACCGGATATTTGGTTAAGTGTTTTAAGGATCCCAATGGGTTTGCCCGTTTCCATTCAAAAGCTCTTCTATTTTCTTTGGCTAATGATTCAGGCAAAACAAAATAACCATAAAGCGCATTTACAAAAGTCAAGACTGCTGCTGCGTAAAACGGTACTCGAACACCGTAATGTCCCAACATCCCTCCAACAGCCGGACCTATGATGAACCCGATACCAAAGGCCGCTCCAACTAATCCAAAATTTTTGGCTCGGTCTTCAGGTTTTGAAACATCAGCAATATAAGCTTGTGCAGTCGTGAAACTCGCTCCCGTGATACCAGCCAACAAGCGGCCAGCAAACAACCATATCATATTGGGAGCATTTGCTAGAATGAGGTAATCGACAGAAAATCCAAATAAGGAAGCTAAAATAATTGGTCTCCTCCCAAAACGGTCTGATAATCCACCTAAAATTGGAGAAAAGAAAAACTGCATAATGGCATAAGATGCCATTAACCATCCCGAATATTGAGAGGCTGTACTCAAATCCCCTCCTGTAAATCCTCTGATTAAGGTAGGCATGATAGGTACTATCAAGCCTATCCCCAATACGTCTATGACTAATGTAATAAATATAAATCCAATCGCAGGGTTTCTCTTACTCGACATAACTATTATTTTGCCCGCAAGATACTAAAATTGAAGACTAATCTTATCCCTTAAAAAATTTCTGCTTGTTGTGCCACATTCCAAAGGTGTTTTGTTTGGATTTGGAACACCGTCTAATTCGACAATTGCCCAACCTTTGAAATTGATTTTTTCCAAATTTTTAAAAACTTGAATCAAATTAACTTTGCCTTCACCTAATTCAACAAATTTATATGATTTTGGATTCGATTCTTGTCCCTTAATCGGAGATTCAACATCTTTGATATGGAGGCTATGCAAAACTTTTTTGTATTTCAATACTGCCTCAGCAGGATCACCCCCACCTTGAAAATAATGTGCCACATCCAATTCTAATTGAATTTTCTTAGGATCCATGTGCTTAACTATGGTATCCACCTCTTCTGGAGTTTCCCCCCATTGACTCATGTGATTATGGTAAGTAGATTGTACACCCAGCTCCATGGTTTTTGCGCCAATTTCATTCATCACCTCCGCTAAACGAATCAATTCCTCCTCTGTAGGTATTTGGCCTTTTTTTCTCAAAGAGTTTGTCAATTGAATGGCATTTCCTCCCAGGGATTTCACAAACTTGGCGTGATTTACATGTTGTTGGATACTCGCTTCAACTTTAGCTGGATCAACCTCTACGTTTCCGCTTGAAAACATGACCAATTTCAAACCAGCCTTGTCTAAAGCAGCTTTTAACTCTTCCGGTTTATCTTTGTAGGGCGCATAGGTATTTGCTCGCAATTGAATTCCTTTAAATCCCAAAGATGCGATTTGCTCGATGGCTAACATATCTTTACCGCCCCAAGTAATGGCAGAATAACCTAAATTAAATTTCGGCCGAAAGGTAAAAGAAGGTAAACTTGCCGCTAAGGCAAACAAAGAACTTTGGGTCAAGAATAAGCGTCTATTCATCATGAGGTTTAGATTTTTGAATTAAAAGAAAATAAAGGCAATTATTTACTGATTCCTAAACGCAAATAATCTGCCAAATCCGATAAATGATCTGTTCCAAGATAATCTGCACCTAAATCATAAAATGTTTGGTAAGACAATAAAGTATCTGGTGTTGCCCAGAGACGTATTTTACGGCCTTGCGCATGAACTTTATCGATGTAAGTTTTAAGCTTGGACTTCAATTCTGGAGACATCGGTTTTTGTCCATCCCAAATACCCAATTTATAAAAAGCTTCAGATTCCAATTCTACTTTATTAGCTATTCCGGGCCCATAGGTCTCATTAGATCTTCCATCAAAAGTAATGAATGCTGGAGCTAAAATAAAGTCATTTACAGCAGGTCGATTCCCTGAAATGACAATTCGAAGTTTTCTTTTTTGAATCAATTCACCATAAGGTTCTAAGGCCTTGATGATCAATGGAAGTGTTTCATTAGAAGCTGTTTTGCAATCGATGAGAAACTGATGGAAATTCCCTTGTTTATCTGCTTCCAATGCCCGCATGATGGGATCTAAATACAAGGATTTCAACGTTCTATCCGATTTCAAATCTTTCACATCGTGTGCAACCAATAATTCTCCATTCACAGCATAAACATCGGATTCAATTGAGCCAAAACCTAAAGAAAATGCTTCATAAAAGGGCTTGGTATGTTCGTAGTCGTTGTGAGCGTGTGCTCTTCTCAAAGGATTTTGCGCATGTGTAATTTGACTAAAAACCAATATTAAAGCAATAAAAACACCTTTTTTCATGTTATTTTTTTAAGAAGTCGCCAGAAATTATTTGATTTTTTTCATCCACTTGGCGATTGTACAAATAGGCATAAGTTTCAATTTCATCGCCTTTCAAATTGACCTTTACCTTGGTTCGAACAAAAAGTGATTTATCTTCATTTTCAGCATCAAACTCTTCATATTCATCTAAAACATTCAATAATTTGATGGTGTTGGATAATAAATACAACTCGCCGACAACTTGGTCTTGTGGATTTTCAGATGAAATTATGCCTGGATAATCTTTTAATTGGTACATTTTACCTTGATAACTTGCCATTCCGACATAATCAGAGTTTCTAGCAATTAATCGATGTAAATCGTTGCCGCAGTCCCTTCTCAAAGTTCCGTATACAAACAAGTATTCATCAACATCAGGTTCAGGTAATTTAGCTTCCTCCAAAATTAAAACCAAATCTTCTTGTTCAACAACCGTTCCTTCGTTTAAAACCACATTTCCAATAATCCCTTCAAATGGAGCAGAAACAATCGATTCCATTTTCATGGCTTCAATTACATAAAGCGGCGCATTTTTCTTTACTTCATCTCCTGGCTTCACTAAAATACGGCTCAAACGACCTTGTAATGGAGCACCAATGTCTCCTTTATGAATAGCTTTTACGTGTTGCGCTCTTTCTACTTTGATGTTCTTGTCCAAAATTTTCAAACGACGAGCCTGTCCGTTTAATTCGAAAGTAATGTTTCTCAAACCTGATTCATCTGGGTCAGACATGTATAAATACTTCACAATGATGGTCTTACCAGGTTCGATGGTAATCATTATTTCTTCATCCTGTTTTAGACCATAGAAAAAGGCTGGTGTAGGCATTGCAGACAAATCTCCATACAAAGCTTGATTTTTATAATAATCTTCATAGACTTTAGGATACATTTTGAAGGAAAGATAATCGAAAAATCCATTGTCATTTTCCGGAAATTTTGACTGAAAAAGAGCAAAATCTTTTTCAAAATCAATGGGGACTAAATGATCATTGGGCCTTCCTTCCATCGGCACCTCCCCTTTCAATATAATCTCTTGTAATTGCTTAGGAAAACCTTGATAAGGTTGCCCCAATCCGCCTTTGAAAAAATCTTTCACTGATTCAGGAAAGGATAAGGTAGAACCTTTTGCATAAACGTCTTCCGCAGTTAAAGAGTTAGCCGTCATAAAAATAGCCATATCTCCCACTACCTTGGAAGAAGGTGTAACCTTAACAATATCTCCAAAAAGTTTATTGGCTTCTGAATAATTGTCTTTCAATAATTCAAATTTATCTCCTACGCCCAAGGCAATTGCTTGACCACGCAAATTGGTATATTGCCCTCCAGGAATTTCGTTGTTATAAACTTCGGCTGTTCCTGCTCTCAGTTCTGATTCAAATGGAAAGTACATCGCACGAACAGCTTCCCAATAATTGGAATATTCATTCATTCGATCCAAATCCAATTGACTGTCGGCAGGATGACCTTGCATCATGGCTACCAAAGAGTTTAAATTGGGTTGAGAAGTTAAGCCCGACATCGCTGCTAGTGCTCCATCAAGCACATCAACTCCTGCCTCAATGGCCTTCAAATAAGTTGCGGATTGTACAGAAGCGGTGTCATGCGAATGCAAGTGAATCGGGATAGCTACGGCTTTTTTCAATTCGGAAACCAACTTTTCAGCTTGAAATGGACGCAACAAACCCGCCATGTCCTTGATTGCCAACATGTGTGCACCCGCATCCTCCAATTGCCTAGCAAGATCTAAGTAATATTGAAGGTTGTATTTTTCATTGGTAAATAAATCACCAGTATAACAAATGGCTGCTTCTGCTATTCCCGGGGTTCTTTCACGAACTGCTTTGATGGACACTTTCATGGCATCAATCCAGTTCAGAGAGTCGAATATTCGAAAAACATCAATTCCTGCTTCAGAGGATTTCTCCACAAATTTCTCGATTAAATTATCGGGATAGGCAGAATAACCTACGGCATTTGATCCTCTAAACAACATTTGAAGCAACATGTTGGGCATGGCTTCTCTAAATTCTTCCAATCTTCTCCAAGGAGACTCATGCAAAAAGCGCATAGCCACATCAAAAGTTGCTCCTCCCCACACTTCCATGGAGAATAAATTTGGGAATGACTTGGCAAAACCAGAAGCCACGGCTAGCATGTCTTGGGTTCTTACACGAGTAGCCAACAAAGACTGGTGGCCATCTCGAAAGGTAGTATCCGTAAATAAAACTTGTTTAGAAGAACGGATGTGTTGCGCAAATTTTTCTGCACCCAATTCCATCAACAATTGTTTGTGACCTCGAGGGAAGTCGGACAATTCATCAAAAGATGGGATAATTGCCGGGCGGAAAGCAGAAATTGGTTTCACCTTCACATCTGGATTACCGTTTACGATCACTTCCCCTAAATAGCGAAGTGCTTTAGTAGAACGATCCCTCGTTGGTTTGATATTGAATAATTCAGGATGATTAGCAATAAATGGAACCGTACAATTCCCTTCTTGAAAAACCGGATGGGTAATGACGTTGCGTAGAAATGGAATATTGGTTTTTACGCCACGGATTCGAAATTCAGATAATGCACGATTTAATCGTTCAGATGCACCTCGCAAAGTTCTTCCTTTGGCAGAAACCTTCACCAACATCGAATCGAAATAAGGAGAAATTTTAACCCCTGGGTAAGAGGAGCCTTCATCCAATCGAATACCAAATCCAGCCGCATTTCGATAGGCAATGATGGTACCAAAATCAGGCTTGAATCCATTCGATGGATCCTCCGTCGTAATACGACATTGAATGGCGAAACCCTTTAAAGGGATTTTATCTTGACTTTGAATAAAAATACCTGGGTCGGATAATTTATAATTTTGTGCAATCAAAATTTGAGTTCGCACAATATCAATGCCTGTAACCTCCTCAGTTATAGTATGTTCTACTTGAATACGCGGATTTACTTCGATGAAATAAATATTTTCATCTTTATCAACCAGAAACTCAACAGTTCCCGCGTTGTAATAATTTACCGCCTTTCCAATAGATAAAGCATAGGCATAGAGTTTTTGTTTGGTTTCCTCTTTTAATCCAAAAGAAGGCGCTACTTCTACTACCTTTTGAAAACGACGCTGCACAGAGCAATCTCTTTCATATAAATGCACCAAATTACCGTGTTGATCACCTAACAATTGTACTTCGATATGTTTGGGATCATCAATGAATTTCTCAATGAACAAAGTATCATCACCGAAAGCGTTTTTGGCCTCGTTTTTAGCTTCAGAATGGGCTTTTTCCAACTCTTCTTCCGTTCTAACTACGCGCATTCCTCGTCCTCCACCCCCGGCAGCAGCTTTCACCATAACAGGGAAAGTGATCCTTTTTGATTCAGAAAGTGCGTTTTCATAAATGGAAACATCTCCCTTGGAATCTTGAATCATGGGAACATTGGCTTTTAATGCCGCTTCTTTGGCTTTGACCTTATCACCCAAGGCATTCATCGCCTCTGGAGAAGGTCCTACAAAAACGATTCCTTCTTCTCGGCATCTTCTGGCTAAAACCACGTTTTCAGACAAGAAACCATATCCTGGATGAATTGCCTCGATTTTCTTAGACTTACAAAGAGAAATCAAACCCTCAATGTCCAAATAAGGTTTTAAAGGTTCATTATCTTTGCCTATTTGATATGCTTCATCGGCTTTGTACCGATGCAGTGAATAACGATCCTCAAACGTGTAAACAGCTACGGTTTTTATACCCAGCTCAGAGGCTGCTCGCATAATCCGAATGGCAATTTCACCACGGTTCGCGATGAGAAGACTAGAAATTTCTTTAACGTATGATTTAGGCATAATACTTCATTTATTGCATGCTAACAAAAATGCTAAATAAATTGGATAAAAGATAGATGAACATCAATAAAATTCGTAAAATGTTGAAAATTTACAATTATTATCGGGTTACTTACCAAAAAAACAAAATTTACGTAATGCCAAAAAAATTGCTGGAGCCTATTAAAAAAATCCATGATTTAAGCACATTAAAGAGATTTAGCAAGCTGCTTCCCCTTAATTTTGTTATCTTGCGAATTGAAAATTTTCGAGAGTAACTATGAGCGATAAAAAACCTTTGATTGGCATTACCCTAGGAGATTATAATGGTATTGGTCCAGAAGTAATTATGAAGGCTTTGGGTAATCCAACCTTGCTAAACTTTTGCACGCCCGTTATATACGGCTCGCTAAAGGTGTTGAATTTTTACAAAAAAAATCTGGATATCAGGGATTGGCATGTTCAAATAGTACCCGACATAGAAGCCGTTCAAAAATCACAAATTCACTTAATTTCAGCATTTGATGATGCTCAAACATTTGTAGAGGTAGGAAAAGTGACAAGTGAAGCCGGAAAAGCAGCATTTGATTGCTTGGAAAGGGCTGCCAAAGATTTGGACACAGGCAAATTATCTGCTTTAGTAACCGCTCCAATCAACAAACACAACATACAATCTGAGGATTTCCAATTCCCGGGCCATACAGAATATCTTACAGATAGATTTGAAGCGAAATCATCCTTAATGATGATGGTAAGTGATCAATTCAGAATGGGTGTCGCGACTGGTCACATACCACTTCAAGAAATAAGTGCTCATTTAAGTAAGGAATTAGTCAAAACAAAAATTGATTTATTTTTAAAGAGTTTAAAGGAAGATTTTGGCATTGAAAAACCCAAATTGGCAGTTTTAGGCCTCAATCCACATGCTGGGGAATCAGGACTTTTGGGAAAAGAAGAAATAGAAATCATACAACCCATTGTAGATGAATTTCGATCAAAGGGACATATTGTTCTTGGCCCATATCCAGCAGATGGATTTTTTGGCAAAGCACAATTCAAAGAATTCGACGGAGTTTTAGGCATGTACCATGATCAAGGTTTAATTCCTTTCAAATACATTGCGTTTGAAACGGGTGTCAATTTTACCGCAGGATTACCCATTATCCGAACCTCTCCAGACCATGGCACCGCATATGACATTGCTGGGAAAAATCAGGCTGATCCAAGTTCATTTTTACATGCTTTATATTTGGCATTGGATTTGGTAAAAAACAGAATGTATTCTTAAATAATGAAAAAGCAGGTTCTGATTGTAGATGAAGTCCATGAATCCCTGATTTCAGGATTAGAAAATCAAGGCTTTCTCGTAAACTATTTACCTAATATAGCCGCAAGTGAAGTTTCGTCGCAATTAAAAAATGTTTCAGGTCTCATTCTTCGGAGTAAATTATTTCTGGACGCAAATACATTAACAAGTGCAGAAAACTTGGAGTTCATTGGCCGAGCGGGAGCCGGATTGGATTTAATTGACTTGGAATACGTTGCCTCAAAAAACATTCACGTATTTTCTGCGAATGAAGGTAACAGAGATGCTGTGGCAGAACATGTAATTGGCCAATTATTAAGTTTAGCCCATAAATTACACAGTTCTGACAGGGAAGTGAGGGCAGGAATATGGCAAAGAGAAGTAAATAGAGGTTGGGAATTGCAAGGCAAAACCATCGGAATCATTGGTTACGGCAACATGGGACAAGCTTTGGCAGAAAAAATACAAGGATTTGGATTAAACATCTTGGCTTATGACAAATACCACCCCGCCAAAAAATATGCAGCGAGCTTGGAAGAAATTTTCGAAAAAGCAGATATTCTAAGTTTACATGTTCCGTTAACTAGAGAAACAAAAAACATGGTTTCAGAAGAATTTCTTTCGAAATTTCAAAAGAGCATTGTTTTAATCAATAGTTCACGCGGACAAATTACCCCGCTTGCTCCGCTATTGTGGGGCTTAGAAAAACAGAAAATCAAAGGTTTGGCTTTGGATGTGCTACCGAATGAAAAAATATCAAGCTGGACCGCGGAAGAAAAACAACTTTTCCAATCCATTGAAAAATTTCCTAATACATTGTTTAGTCCCCATGTGGCTGGTTGGACAACTGAAAGTTATTGGAAAATAAACGAAGTGTTATTACAAAAAATAAAGTCATTTTATCATTCATGAATTACCCTGAAGGTTTAGCCGATAAAATTGGATTTACGCAAATCAAGGATCAAATAAGTCAACATTGTTTGAGCACCATGGGTCAAGAATTTGTGGACAAAATGCGATTCTCCAATCGTTTTTCATTGGTAAAACAATGGGTTAAGCAGGTAGATGAAATGAAAAGCATTTTATCTGAACATGGTGGAGAATGGCCGCAAGTCGATTTTTATGATTTAAGATCCAGTATTTCACCTTTAAGTTTAGAGGGGCATTATCTGTCTGCAGAAGAATGGCGTGATTGGCAAAGAGGCTTGGATGTTTTGCATCAGTGTATTCGTTTTTTCAATGGAATCGAACCTGAAAAATTCCCGGAAATCAGTCAAATAACTCAACATGTGATTTCTAAAAACCAAGAAACAGGGAGTGATTTTCGCCAAATCATCCCGATTCTTCAGGAATTAGATCGTGTTTTTGACATCAATGGAAATATCAAAGAAAATGCTTCTTTGGCACTTGGAGATATTCGAAGAAGAAAGTTTTCTGAAGAACAAAATTTAAGAAGGAAGCTCGATAAGCTATTATCGCAAGCCCAACAACAAGGTTGGGTAGGAAAAGATTTTTCTTTGGCTTTGAGAAATGGTCGAATGGTGATACCATTGGCAGCAGAACATAAGCGAAAAATCAAAGGTTTTGTTCAAGATGAATCAGACACCGGCAAAACGGTTTACATGGAACCCGCTGAGGCTTTGATATTGAACAATGAAATTAAAGCATTGGAATCTGCTGAAAAAAGAGAAATCATACAAATATTGAGTCGACTTTCAGACCGTGTTCGCCCTTTGGTTCCGATGTTACTACAGTGGCTACAATGGTTGGGATTAATCGATTTCATTCGGGCAAAAGCACTTTGGGCCATCGATCATCAAGGAATTTTACCACACATTAGTGAAAAACCCTTAGTGGATTGGAAAGAAGCTCGTCATCCAATCTTAGAAGATTCTTTGAAAAAAATAGGCAAAAAAATTAAGCCATTAACGATTCGCCTAGAAGACAAAAAACGCATCATGGTTGTTTCTGGGCCGAATGCGGGAGGAAAATCGGTTACGTTGAGTACGGTAGGCTTGTTACAATATCTTTTTCAATCGGGCTGTTTAGTCCCCTTACAAGAAGGTAGTACCATGGGATTTTTCCAACAAATCTTTTTGGATATGGGCGATGAACAAAACATTGAAAATGAATTAAGTACTTACAGCTCTCACCTAAGCAACATGAAGTACTTTTTGGAACATGCTAATGCAAAAACTTTGGTATTGGTAGATGAGTTTGGTACCGGAACTGAACCTAGTTTGGGGGGAGCCATAGCAGAAGCTATTTTAGAAAAATTAACGGACAAAGGTGCTTATGGTGCAATCAATACCCACTTTTCTAATTTAAAAAGTTTAGCAGACAAACTAGAGGGATTGTTCAACGCCGCGATGAGATATGATACTACTCATTTGGAACCACAATTCATTTTGGATATGGGTAAACCGGGTAGTTCATTTGCTTTTGAAATTGCTCAAAAAATTGGCTTACCCAATCAAATCATTGAAAATGCCAGAAAAAAAATTGGCAAAAAACAAGTTGATTTTGACAAACTACTCTTAGAGACGGAAACGGAAAAACAAATTTGGGCAAGCAAAAATGCTGGTTTAGCAGCACAAAATGAGCAATCGAAGGTCATTAAAGAACAATACGAGCAATTAAAAACGCATTTACAAGAAGAACAAAAAAATATCATCAATTCCGCTAAAGCTGAAGCGAAAAAGTTGGTCAAGGATGCTAATCAACAAATAGAAAAAACCATTCGGGAAATCAAAGAAAAGGCTGCAGGAAAGGAAGAAACAAAAAAGCTTAGAGAAGAATTAGAGGTATTTGTAGAAAAAAGATTGCAAGAAGAAGTTTCTCAAAAAGTAGTCAAACAAACACCAATAGCTAACAAAAATCTAAGTGGTCCCTTGGAGATTGGACATTGGGTTGCCATTGAAAATGGCCAAGAAGAAGCCACTATTGGACAAGTATTGGAATTAAAAGGAAAAGACGCCGTAATTGCACTAGGTGGCATTCGAAGTACCATCAAATTAAGTCGATTACAAAGAGTTGCAAGCCCAAAACAAGAAAAAATAAGACCCATGGGAATGCGAGGAATCGATATGAATGACCGAATGGCCCAATTCACCATGACCTTAGATATCCGTGGCAAAAGAGGCGAAGAGGTTTTTAACCTATTGGATCAATACATGAATGATGCCATTTTGTTGGGGTCCAATGAAGTCAAAATATTGCATGGTAAGGGAGATGGTATTCTTCGAAATTTAATCCGAGAGCAATTAAAACGTTATTCTCAAGTAAAATCAGTACAAGACGAACATGCTGACCGAGGAGGCGCGGGCATAACTATCGTAAATTTTAAATAAAGGAAATTATGAATGGTTAGGTATGGTAATCACACAAAAAAACAATACCGTATCAACTAGCAAATCGCTGAAAACCAATCTCTTGAGATTTCCTCATTTTCCCATCTGAATTTGCCTCCTCATTGGCTAATTCAAGAAGTAATTCACTCAAAAAAGACTCCTCCGCAAAAGAACTGATCAAATCCGCCTTAAGAACTATATTTTGAATATTGGCACCAGTTAAATCAAACTCACTCAGCTGATCGATCAAAAGATCATTTTTTAGCAAATGCGCAGGTAATTTGGATTTCCATAATTGCTGACGAGTAAGGAAAGAAGGTCGATTCACTTCCAATTTGAAAAGAAACCTTCTAAAAAAAGCTGAATCTGTTGTCCCCTCCTTGAATTGATTCGTGGTTCCAATCAATAAGCCTTTAAAGTCATCTAAATTTTGAAGGAGAGACGTTTGCGCTTGATTCATAAAATGGTCTGAACTTCTTTCTATTTCGACGCGCTTACCCATCAATGAGTCAATTTCTTGAAAGACCAAACAAACCTTTTTGTTCTTTGATTCATTTTCATAGGCCTTAAACAAGCGTTGAATCGCCTTAGGGGTCTCTCCTACATATTTAGATTCAATGGCGGAGGAATTCACCTCCATCATGTGAAATCCTAAATTGGCACAAATCATTTTACTCAATAATGTCTTGCCTGTTCCGGGTTCTCCGTAAAGCATAATTCCACATCGAGTAGCTTGTAATTTCTCCAAAGAGATATTTTTCAAAATTTTCATTAATCTATTTACCTGAATCAATTCCGCCCCATCATTGTAAATCATTTCTTCATTTAGCAAATCTTCCGGAGCATAAAGGGTGTAAGCTCTATTTTTTCCTTTGTCCGACTTTTTATCAATCACCAAACCCCAATCAGGAAAAATGCAATCAATGCTTTTCTCTGTGATTCGAATACCGGCCTCTCTCGGGAAAAACTCATCTTCTTTTAATTCCCAATAATTATTTTCAACCAAAGGATGATTTTCTAAACCATATCGAAAACGAATGAAATCACGATTGTGAGTCATAATCGATTGAAAATTTTCAATATCAATGGTTGTAGAAGATCCTGAATCAATGATGAAACGACTTAAGGTAAACATCCACAAAACGCAATCCAATTGCGAAAATCTAGAAAGCATATCCTTTAATTTTTGAGAAAGCGCTAAATGATTCAAATCATTTAAAAGCAAATCGAAAAAGAAACTGGAAAAATCCATGCCCAATTCGAAATCTTTGGCAATTTTGAAAAAGTGGTAAAATTCAGATAGAAAAAGCGTTTCATCCAATTGAACAGATGGTTTTGGAGTAACAGAAATAAATACTTTCTGGTATTTACCACGATCATCATTGACATAAAACGACATCAAATTTCGCTTTAAAGGACCACATTCAAATAAAAACTCTAAACAAGTCAGATCATTTTTAGGTAAAAACTTACGATACTTGCTCATAAAATCTTTGAATTTCATCTTTCGATCCATCAACATTGCCTCCTCGTTGTCATCATCAAGGAAATCAAATTCATTGATGGAAGGCACTTTAGAAGGACTTGAAAATTTAAGTTTGTTCGACTTAAATTTTGCATAATACTTTTCAAAAACTATCGGGTCCATGTTAAAAAAAATTAAGGTTTATCCTTGGTTAAGCATCATTGAATTAAAAATCGGCATGGGACGTAAGTCTAAGTCCACATTGATCATTTCCAACCGACTCTCAACTTCTAATCGGGTTGCCAATATTTTAAATCCTTGAGGTTTTCTAATAAATCGAAATTCAAAAATATCTTCAAGCAAAACTAAATACCGTCGAATTTGCCGACTCGAACAACCCATCTTAAGAGCCATGATATCAAGCCGGGTAAACACTGCACGTTCAGATAAAAATAATCCCAAAGCTTTTACTTTGCTTATCGTGTGCGCAGTCAAATGCTGATTTTTTACATACATATTAGTGTCAAATTTTGAAGTTTATTGTTCTTTCGAAACAGGCTGGCAAATGTATATTTATATCAAAATATTTCCAAAGTCGACAAAGAATAATAAAGACAAAAAAAATCCATCAAATACCTAAAATAGGTCAATAAAAGACTTAATTAAGCATTTTTGGATATTAAAATAGAGTGACAAAAATTAAATTGATAAAATCAATCTGTTGTGTGAATGAAATCACATGGGAAATAATAAAATAAATTAGTGACAAAATTTAGGTATAAATTGTACTTCAAAAAATTTATATCAGTTGAAATGAATGTACAATTAAACGATTCCTAAATTCTGTAAGTTTTGATAGATATTTTTCTGATAAAACTCTTTGAGTGCCTGAATAAATTCTGGAGATTGCAGGGTGATGTGATTCAAGCACCCCAAACAAAATCCAACCAAAGGATCTGGCCGAACAAGCTCCAATCGAATTCGAAAAAGTGGGTTATTGCTCGAATCACTTAAAGGTTCCACCAAGGTGATTAATTGAGGAAAATGCAATTCAAATAATTTCAAAGCCATCAAATCCATGTCCATCACTACGGGTATCAAAGGTTGGCCTTTGATCAAATAACCAAAGCGGTCACGGGATAAATCATGGTTTTCTCCTTTTAAAAGAACGGAAGGAACTCGATCCTTCAACTTCTCCTCTGCGCCCATCCGAGAAAGTAAAAAGGTTTTAAGCACGTAACCTTCCTCCGCTTTAGGTTGCATATCAAAGGCATATAATTCATGATTGATGGAATTAAAATACACCGGGGCAACAATTCGATCCTTCACACTCAAACCGTTCAAGGATGTATATTCCTTTAGGCGCATTTGGAATTTAATTTTTGCCTCATTGACGTGTTTTTCAAACCATTTGATGCGATCGATTATTTGATGATTAACTAAATTCTCAACTTTTTTGCGTTCAGAATAGATGTGCAATAATTTATTGCGAATTTGGGTTTGAACCAATTCATCTGGAAAATCCATCATAGCCATGTACATAGCCTGAATTTCGTCGGCACTAAATGTCAATTGCTGCCCCTCAGGAACAGCTCTATCAATCGAATAACGACCATTTATTTTGTATATAGGAAACTTTAAATCGTCTTCTATGATGTTCAAATAGCGAAAAATACTTCTAGCATTCACACCAAGTTTTTTCTCTAATGTAGATCTACTTACGGGTGATTTTTGTTCCAAAAGATAGAGCAACATGTGCATCACCCTATCCTGAGTTGATTTTGACTTGATAATCGAGTCGATGGAAGATTTTGCTGATTTTTTGGCCATTTGAATCAAATCTTTCAAAAAAGCCCTTTTGTTTATTAACAAAAGGGCCTTAAATTATTTCAATACAATATTCACAATTCGCTTTGGAACTACTATCACTTTGGTAATACTTTTACCTTCCAAATGTTTGGCAACTGCTTCATTAGACAACACATTGGCCTCAATCTCTTGCGGACTAGCTGTGGCAGAAAACGAAAGCGTTAATTTCACTTTTCCATTGAAAGAAATTGGATATTTGAATTCATCTTCTTCCAAGAAATTGGCATTAAATACTGGGAATTTAGCTGTAGAAAGCGCACCTGCCTCCTCGCCCAATGCTACCCATAATTCTTCTGAAATATGTGGTGCATAAGGGGATAGCAAGATAACCAATTCTCTCAAAATTACTTTTTTCGAGCATTTTAATTGAGTTAAATCATTTACGCAAATCATCAATGTTGAAACAACAGTATTGAAAGAATAACGCTCTAAATCATCTTGAACCTTACGAATTGCCGTATGTAATACTTTCAATTCTTCTGGTTTGGCAGCTTCATCACTTAACTTCAATTTGAAATTCACATCATCAAAAAACAAACGCCAAACTTTTCTTAAAAAGTTATGTGAACCAGAAATACTATTGGTATTCCAAGGTTTAAATTGCTCTAATGGACCCAAAAACATTTCGTAAACACGTAAGGTGTCTGCTCCATATTTGGCAATTAAATCGTCAGGGTTGACCACATTGAACTTAGATTTCGACATCTTTTCTACCTCCCAGCCACAAACGTATTTCCCATCTTCTAAAATAAATATGGAATCAGCAGGAACATCATTTCTGCTAGATTTGAATGCCTCTATGTCTAACACATCATTTTCAACGATATTTACATCCACGTGTAAAGCGGCTACATCGTATTGATCTTTCAATCCATGAGACACGAAAGTTACTTGATCTGAATCTTTGACACGATAAACAAAATTAGAACGACCTTGAATCATCCCTTGATTAATCAATTTTTTGGCAAATTCTTCTTCTTTCACATAACCCAAGTCTTTCAAGAATTTATTCCAAAAACGGGAATACAATAAATGACCTGTGGCATGTTCAGAACCTCCAATGTATAAATCGACTGCTTGCCAATACTCGATGGATTCTTTGCTTGCAAAGAAGTCATTGTTTTGGGCATCCATGTAACGATACCAATACCAAGATGAACCCGCCCAGCCTGGCATAGTCGACCATTCGTAATCATATTCCCCTTGGTATTTCCAAGAATCTGCTGCTCTTCCTAAAGGTGGCTCTCCAGTCTCTGTAGGTAAATATTTATCAATTTTAGGCAATTCCAAAGGCAATTCTGATTCCTCAATTAAATAAGGCAATAATTCTCCTTTGGCATTGGGTTTGAAATAAACAGGCACAGGCTCTCCCCAATAACGTTGACGAGAAAATACTGCATTTCGCATTCTAAATTGAATTTTCCCTTTACCTATCCCCTTTTCCTCTAGCCAGCTTACCAACTTCTGAGTCGCTTCTTTATAGGTTAAGCCATTAATCATACCTGAATTAATGTATTTACCTTCTTTGGTATTGTCTGCCTGAATGTCCATTTCTTTTTGCGCATCCAAAATAGGAATGATTGGTAAATCGAAATGTTTGGCAAAATTCCAATCACGTTGATCACCTGAAGGTACTCCCATCACCGCACCAGTTCCATATCCCGCCAATACATAATCAGCTAGGAAAATAGGTACTTTTTCATCATTCAATGGATTGATGACATATGAACCCGTAAATACACCTGAAACTTGCTTTACTTCAGATATCCGATCCAATTCAGAACGTGATTTTGCCCAATGGATATATTCTTCAACCGCTGTTTTTTGTGCAGTAGTAGTCAAATCCATCGCCCATTCATGTTCCGGCGCAAGCACCATGAAGGAGACTCCGTAGATGGTATCCACACGAGTAGTAAAAACTTTTATTTTCTTTCCATCTAACGCAGAAGGGATATTATCTATGTCAAATTCTACCTCTGCCCCTGTCGACTTCCCGATCCAATTCCTTTGTTGTTCTTTTAAAGAATCTGACCAATCTATTTCATCTAAGCCTGTCAACAAACGATCAGCATAAGCCGTGATGCGCATGGACCATTGACGCATTTTCTTTTGTTCAACGGGATAACCTCCTCTTTCAGAAACACCATCTTTGACTTCATCATTTGCCAAAACGGTACCTAATGCAGGACACCAGTTGACTACAGAATCGTCTAAATAAGCTAATCTAAATCCTAATAAATAGGCATATTTTTCTTCCTCCGAATAGTTATTCCAAGTGGCGGCATCAATGCGAACTAATTCTTCATCACAAACCGCTTTTAAGCCAATGGAGCCCTTTTGAGCTAATAGGTCTTTTAAGGTTTCGATGGATTCAGCCTTATCCGCTTCTTGGTTGTACCAAGCATTGAATAATTGCATAAAAATCCACTGAGTCCATTTATAATACGATGCGTCAGAGGTTCGAACTTCTTTTGACCAATCAAAAGAGAAACCCATGTTTTTCAATTGCTCAATGTAGCGAGTGATATTTTGTTCCGTAGTAATGGCAGGATGCTGACCAGTTTGAATGGCATATTGCTCAGCAGGTAAACCAAAAGAATCAAAACCCATCGGATGCAAAACCTGAAAACCTTGCAATCTCTTGTATCGGGAAACGATATCTGAGGCGATATAACCCAGTGGATGCCCAACGTGCAAACCTGCTCCCGATGGATAAGGAAACATGTCTAGGACATAATACTTTGGTTTATCATGATTGATATTGGCTTGAAACGTTTGATTTTCTTCCCAAAACTGTTGCCATTGCTTTTCGATTTCACGAAACTGATACTCTGTACGCATGTGATTCTTGTATTTTTAAAAAGGTTGGCAAATTACGGCTTTTTATTGAAAAAATATTTACTCTACTTTATTGGTAGATTAATAAAGTCTATTAACTTTGTAGGCAAATAATAGAATTAGTCATTTATGTCGGCTGAACCCAACAAAGAATCCAACGATCCCAAATCGCATTTTCCGAGCTTATTCAAGGCAATCCAAACAATCTGGAAAAGAGAAAGAAGTTTTACGGAGCTCTTCATTCACATTAGCAATGCTTTGGCATTGATGGTCGTTGGACATTTACTGATCAGTTATTTTACACCAGAGAAAATCAACACCTTATTCAATTCCTTAACTCCTGATATACTTTATTATGTGTTAGGAGGATTCATTGCTCAAATGATTGATGGGGCCTTGGGAATGGCCTATGGGGTTACTGCTACTACTTTTTTATTATCGGTTGGTATTAGCCCAGCTGCAGCATCGGCCAGTGTTCATGCTTCAGAGGTATTTACCTCAGGAGTATCAGGATATATGCACTTGAAATTTGGGAATGTAAACTCCAAACTATTTAAGACCTTGGTCATTCCTGGAATCATAGGTGCCATTTTGGGCGCTTATGTTTTATCAAGTTTGGAAGATTATGCAGGTTACATCAAACCCATTGTTTCTGTATACACCTTATTTTTAGGCGCGATCATCATCCGTAAAGCATTGATCAAACGCCAAGAAAAACGCCAATTAAAAAAAGTCGGACTATTGGCATTATTTGGAGGTTATTTAGATTCCATTGGCGGTGGCGGTTGGGGACCAATTGTTTCCTCTACACTGATTGCATCCGGACGGCACCCTAAATATACCATCGGCTCGGTTAATCTAACTGAATTCTTTGTCTCGCTCGCATCCTCCATAACTTTCTTTACGGTGATAGGGCTTGGTTATTGGCAAGTGATTGTTGGTTTAATATTGGGTGGCGTTGTTGCAGCACCCATTGCAGCTAGATTAGCCAATAAATTACCCATTAAAACCATGATGATATTGGTCGGATTAGTTATCATCATTGTTAGTTTAAGACAGATTGTGTTGGGTGCACCGAAGTTTTTTTGATTTTAGAAGAAGTGTTAGATATTAGGTAAAAGGTAATAGTTAATAGGTAATAGGTAAGGTAATAGGTAAGGTAATAGGTAAGGTAATAGGTAAGGTAATAGGTAAGGTATTAGTTATTGTTATATCAGATTAATTCATAACTCATATCTCATAATTCATAATTCAAATCATCAATAATCCTGTATCAACACATCCGCTGAAATATTCATTTTTTGATGCAAATGTCGAATCATCTCGATGGATAATTTACGCTTCTTATTGAGTATTTCACTAGCTCGACTTCTCAAGCCAATAATCTTGGCTAAATCAGATTGATTCAACCCTAATTGTTCCATTCTAAATTTAATTGCTTCAATCGGGTCCGGTAAGTCAATAGAAAAATGTTCATTTTCATAATGCTCTATCAAAATCCCTAATATTTCTAACTCATCACCCTCGGGAGTACCTATTTTTGCATCAAAAATATCTTCCAATCTTTTCATTGCTATTTGATAATCTTGTTCTGATTTAATCGGTCTGAATTTCATTCTAGCTAAATTTTGTTTGGATTTATTTTATTATACTCATCATGAGTACCAACAAACCGAATCCCATTTATTTGGAATTCATAAGTTATACGTAAAATTAATCGATATTTATTCCCTTTGATATTAAACACAACCCTATTGTCTTTCAATATACTTGCACTTGGATAAGATCTCTTGATCTCATTTTATTCACCACTCAATTTTAAAATTAACAAAGAAACTGAACAAGACTCTCTACATATTGATAAAAAACTGATAAAAAACTGACAGATTAGTTATCAAATTATTTTTTCGGGAATTTTATCAAGAAAAAAAATCTTCAGATACCATCAGGGGAAATGTTAAATATTGTATCTGGATGGCTCGCTAATAGAATTGTGCTTTTTCGGAAATTAAATCTAAAAACATTCCAAAAAATGGAAACTTTTAATACTTTTGTATGATGTCAATCACTAAAGTTTCTAATGGAAAACGCTATCCCATTGAAATATTACCCATCGAAAAGTCCGACTTTAAATCACTTCGAAAAAGCAGGTATTATTTTAATTGGGAAGAAGAAGCTGATTTTGAAATTTTCAAGTTATGCATAAAAGGCCAAAAGGATATATTAGGCTTAATTTCAATTGAGAGGATTCACAATGAATGGAGAATACATATTAGACTTCTCACAGTTTCCAAAGAAAACAAAGGCAAAAATAAAATCTATGAAAACATTTGTGCAAACCTACTAACATTCATATCCAAATTAGCCATTATAGATTATGGTGAACTAGCTTGTATTACATTAAGGCCCAAAAGCAAAATCACAAAGCATTATATGGGAAAATACAAAATGACATCAACTGGAAAATTACTAAGTTTAGTCGTTCCTGAAATTATGGATTTAATTAATTTATATGATAATGAAAAATAATAAAAACAGAAAAGAAGTCAACGTTGAGTATGGTATCGACTCAAGGTATGACTCATCTTTAGAAAAAAATGCAGATTCAATCAATTTGATGCAAACGCGTCTTGATAAAATTAAGCATTTATCCAAACAAGATATCTTGCAAGCTAGACTACTCCAATTAAAGTTCCGGATGGAAAATTATCTTAAAGATCCTCTTTTAGATAATAAGAATCATTTTTCTGAATTTTTGGAGATTTATGTTGATTTAATTTATCGCAAAAGAGGTGATTTTGCCATGGACATGAATGTTACGGCTAATTACTTGAGTAAAGTCATCAATAATCATAGAAAACCAAAAGAAGAGTTCATTTTAAAATTGATGATTCATTCTGAAAAAACCTTCAAGTTCACAACTGACTTCACAAATAGTACTTGGTACAAAATCTATTTACATGAAAAAATATGTGATACAATGGCAAACCAAGATGAATGGCGTCGCATTTTAGAAAATCAAGTTAGTATTGCGAATACAATTGTTTAAAGCTCTATTTTCCCAAATTTTCATTATCATAGACTAAAAATAAACTATCTACTCCACCACTACCCTTTTCACCTCTTCTCCCCCACTTTCCCCTATGAACTGAACAAAGTACATACCTTTAGCCAATCCATTGAAAGTTTCTTTCTTTGTTTCCTTCTCTTCTAAGTGAAGATTACTATGTACAATTCTCCCCAATAAATCCATTACAAGCAATTGCCCTTTTTTATTTGCCCTTACGTAGAACTCACCAGAGGATGGATTAGGCCAAAGTTGAAAAAGAGCATCTTGATTATCCAAAATTATTGAGCTACTTCTATTTTGCATCAATCGAACTCCCCCGCCTCCACTTCCCACCAAAAAATCTACTTTTCCGTCTTGATTCCAATCCATGACCTGAAGCATGGAATTTCTACCAAAGTTTTGAGTCAAACCAGGAGGAACCGACAATTCTTTCCAGGTATTTTTCACAAGATCAAATTCACCGAAATGAACAAATCCCAATTTATCCAAACCGATCATTTTCCATTGACCTAAACCCAAATCATCCATGAAATCGAAGCTTTGAAATGACCAGTTTTTTTCTTTGGACAAACCTAAAAAATCTGAAGACAGAAGCGTCCATTCCAAGATCCCTTTGGACATTTCTCGGAGTTTAAATCTTCGTATTTGCCCAATTTTGGACAAAACCAAAACATCTAACTGACCGTCTTGGTCAAGATCCCTAAAAACAGGAATTTCACCAGGATTAATACCTTTCAGATCGTAAGTGAAAATCGATTCGTTTCCTGCCAAAAAAACTTGCATTTCGGGTTGAACAAATGTTTCATAGTTAATAATCAAATCTTTTTTACCATCTGAATTCCAGTCGATAAGCTGTAATCGCAAATCAGTTCCTTGCGTTTTTTCTGAAAATTTCCTGAAATCATTGGTCACAAAAACATACCTAGGCTCAACCTTACTCCCTTTATTTTCATACAAATACACGGAAGCCCTCACACCTCTTTGACCTCGAATTCCAGCATTACCAATCAATAAGTCCAAATCTCCATCCTGGTCAACATCCCAAAAAACGGGACTTGCATTTTCTCCTACATCAATCATATCTCCTTGCAAAAAATCATTTTTAATTTTATTCACACCGTTTTGATAGTAAATCAAATTGCGTTGAAAATCTTGGGTATAGTTAACATGATCACTTGTATTAGTTGATACCAAAAGATCCTTTACTCCATCAAAATCGATGTCAATTGGACTCGCATAAGCAAAAGACGCAACCTGCACGGCCTGATTTAAGGGAAAATCAAAAATCGGATTTTCAAGAATCGGTTCTAATCCTGACCCATTATTTTTCAATTGAACTAAATTGGTGCAAGAAATATGACCGTACAAAAGGTCAAAAACACCCTTATTTTGTGGATCCCAGAGTGACAAGGCATTGCCTACATGTTGAATTTGGTGAACCGCTTGAATGGATTCCGATCGTAAAGCATTATTGACGGGAGAACTAAAAACGATGTCTCGGCAATCGTTGTGAATGAAATTACCCCATCCTTGAACCGTTCTTTTGAACAAAAAACCGGGGATTTTACTTACGTCAGAGCTGAAATTTTGGTGCAATTCCAAAAAATGGCCGGCAGGCTCAAAGGCAACAACATCGACATCCCCGTCTCCATCTAAATCCACAATCGCAGGAATATCGCTGGGGGCCACATACAAATTAATTACACCCGAAAACCCTTCCGAATATAGGGGATCCTGTGCCAATTGAAAAGGTAATGTTTGATCAAAACCCATATTCTTAAACACTTTGATTCCTGCTGGAGAATAAGTAAACAAATCTTTTTTACGATCTCCATCGTAATCGACCAAATGAAACCAATTTTCGATAAATGGAAACTTCAATTCATAAATGGGTGCATATTGATAGGAAATTTTAGTGGGTGATTTTTGCACCAAAAAAGTGCTTAATTTTTGACAAGTACGATCAAAAACCACCAAATCCTCTACCCCATCTCCATTTAAATCGATGGATTCCACTTGTGCCGAATTAAAACTTCCGGCAAAAGGCATTTGAAGTATTTGGCCATTTTGCTCAACGGGAAAACTTTGCGCTTCTTTCCATTCCGCCATTTGAGACAAAATTTTTAGGGGCGAGAGCATGAAAAGAAGAAATACTAAAAATTTCATTCGATATTTGTGTACAATTTTTCAATAGGCATTGTAAATTTAAAATGAAGATTAACAATTCAACACTTTTAACGAAATTTTTATCTTGTAATGGTGTTTCCACGGATACCCGAAAAATACAAGAAGGGAATCTTTTTTTCGCCTTGAAAGGGCCCAATTTCAATGCCAATTCATTAGCCCAAGAGGCCATACAAAAAGGTGCTAAATTTGTGGTCATTGATGATGTTCAATTTGATATTTTCCCCGAAACACTTTTGGTAGAAGATAGCTTGCAGGCTTTACAAGATTTGGCAAGAGATTACAGAAATACTCTTCATATTCCCATTATTGGTTTAACTGGATCAAATGGAAAGACAACCACCAAAGAGTTGATTTTTTCTGTTTTATCGCAAAAATTCCATTGCTTTGCCACTTCGGGCAATCTAAATAATCACATAGGTGTACCATTGTCCATTTTAGCTATTCGGCCTGAGCATGAAATTGCCGTAATTGAAATGGGTGCCAATAAACAAGGTGACATTCAAGAATTGGCAGAAATTGCCCAACCCACTCATGGATTGATCACAAACATAGGAAAAGCGCATTTGGAGGGATTCGGAGGGATTGAAGGGGTTAAAAAAGGCAAAGGAGAATTATTTGCGTATTTATCAGATCAAAAATCTACAGTATTCATACCAAAAAATTCCACAGCAGTTCGAGAAATTTTTGAAAAATTCAAGTTCAAAGAGGTTATCGAAGTCAATGAAGGAATTGCTACTCAACTACTAGAAGCAAAGCCTACGGTGGTTTATCAAACAACAAATGGTCAACAAATAACTAGTCATTTACCTGGAATTTACAATTTCGAGAACATACAAATGGCATTAGAAGTTGGACATTATTTTGGCTTGAGTGATGAACAATGTCATGAAGGTGTTTCTAGTTATGCACCTAATAACCACAGAAGTCAATTTTTGAAAATTGGTAGCAATCAAGTATTAATGGATGCCTACAATGCGAACCCATCTTCCATGAGTGCCGCCATACAGCACTTTAATGAGACAGAAAATAACCCTAAAGTGGTGATTTTAGGAGATATGTTTGAATTAGGGAATGAATCGCAGTATGAACATGAAATGTTGGGACACCTAATAAGTGAATGTCAATTCCAAAAAGTTCTTTTAGTGGGCCTTCAAATGCAATTTGCTTTAAAACATTTACCAAAGGCATTTTATTTTCCTGATAAATTTGGTCTTCACAATTGGCTTCAAGATAACCCCATTCGAAATAGTTATATTTTAGTCAAAGGATCAAGAGGTATTCAATTGGAAAGTGTTTTGGCATTTTTGGAATAGAAAATGTATGATGTAAGAGGTAAGAGGTGAGGTAAAAGGTAATAGGTAAAAGGTAATAGTTAATAATGCGAATTAAGAGTTGAAATTATAATAGTTTAAGTTCTAAACGTATGTTTAAAAGCGAATTTGAATTTGCTATTTCCCAATTTCTTTGACAGAAATGCAATTTACGGGCTAATTCATTTTCTAAGGCATTTCTTTTTTTGAAAAAAAAGAAACAAAAAAACTTTTTTCTTTAGCTTAATCCAAGACGAATCCGCAAGCGGAACGATTTTCACTCCGCTC
>JBILRJ010000157.1:0-7154 GCA_044372695.1 Spirosomataceae bacterium | reverse complement strand
TCCAAAAAGGAATTGATTGGGAGCAACATGAAGGATTAAATGAGATTTCTTGGGGTAGTAAAGAAGGGAAAGAGGCAAATGATGAAGACAATCTGTATTATCGAAATTTGGTTCATACCTGGCGAGAGGGAAATGTGCATGTTACCTCAGATATGGGAGAAAGTCCCATAGACGTCCTCAATCGTCAAAAACCCGTGGTGGAATTGATTATTTCAAGACCTGAGGAAAAATCCGTGTTGATTGCCATGCACGGCCGTGCCATGCGCGTTTTGCTGACCCATCTGTTCAATGAGCCTTTACACAAAATGGATCATTTTACCCACTATAATTTGTGTTTGTATCATTTGCGATATGATTATCAAAAAGCTGCTTTTGAGCTGCTGGACGCTTGCAACATTGACCATTTAAGGCATTTGCCTGATTCCATGTAATTCATGAATAGAACCCGACTTTATTGGCTTTTTCAATCTGGGGGTTGGCTAACTTGGGTGCTAAACGAAGCGCTTTTATACACCAATCAATACGGTTGGAAATGGGCTTGGGCATTAGCTTCACTGACCAATATTTTTCTGGCCATTTTTTTGACACACCAATACAAAAGGATCTCAAAGAAATTCAAATGGTCGAATTTGCCCCTATTTCAGATGCTGCAATGGCATTTTGTTGCTTTGGTTTTTATGTCTGTCAGTATGGCCGCTGTAAATATACCCTTTGATTACATCTTTTTGCAAGAAAGTTTTGAGGTGGATTTAAGTCCATTCATCATGCTGCAAATTGTGTTTAATTTCATGAAACCATTGGCAATTTGGCAATTGATTTATTTCTTTTTTCAATATTCGAATAAGAAATTAGAAATGGAACGAGAAAACGATCAATTGGAAAGAACCATTCAAGAAACGGAAGATAAGGTCTTAAGAGCTCAAATGAATCCACATTTTGTGTTCAATGCCCTCAACAGCATTCGTGCTTTGATTACAGAAGATCCGCAAAAAGCCAAAAAAGGCATCAATCAATTGTCTAAATTATTGAGAAGTTCTTTGTTGACCGAACGGAAAAAGACCATTTCATTGTCGGAAGAAATGGAAACCATTTCTGATTATTTGGCTTTGGAAAAAATCCGCTATGAAGACCGCCTGGATTGGGAATTTGACATAGAGCCCGACTGCTGGAAAACGCAGATTCCGCCCATGTTGTTACAAACTTTAGTAGAAAATGGAATTAAGCACGGTATTTCTCGCTCTGTTAAGGGAGGGATTATCAATATTCAGGCTCAGTTAATCCAAGATATGATTGAAATAAAGGTGATTAATCCAGGCCATCTACAGGGAAAAAACATCAGTAATTCAGGATTGGGACTCGTAAACTCTCAAAATCGACTAAAAATATTGTTTGGATCAACCGCTCAACTAAGTCTTTCACCTTTGAACAAAAATCAGGTGCTAGCAAAATTGATTTTACCTTACCTTGAAGAATAATTTGGAAGGAATATGAATGCAATCATTATCGACGACGAGCGCTTAGCGCGAAATGAACTTAAGAGATTATTGGAAAATTTTCCTCATATACAGGTTGTCGGGGAAGCCTCAAATACCCATGAAGCGGGTCTTTTGATCGAGGAGTTGCAACCAGATGTCGTATTTTTGGACATTCAAATGCCTGGTAAAACGGGTTTTGAGTGGTTGGAAGAATGGGAAGGTTTTCTGCCAGAGGTGATATTTACGACGGCCTTCAATGAATTTGCTTTAAAAGCTTTTGAAGTAAATGCCTTGGATTATTTGCTCAAACCCATCGAGTTGCCTCGCTTAAGTGAAAGTATTCAGAAGTTGGAGAAGCGGATTCTCCAAGTTCAACGCAATCTTGTTCAAATTAATTCCAATTCGGTTTCACATGTATTAGGAGTTCAAGACCAAATTTTTGTAAAAGATGGGGAAAAATGTTGGTTTGTCAGATTGGATAAAGTACGCTTATGTGAATCGATGGGTAATTATGTTCGCTTGTTTTTTGATGATCAAAAACCCTTGGTATTGAAATCGTTGAACGCCTTAGAAGATCGATTGGATTCCAAAGTTTTCTTCAGGGCCAATCGTAAACACATCATTAACCTCAATTACATCGAAAAAATCGAACCTTGGTTTTCCGGTGGATTGCAAGTTACTTTAACCGGAAAGGGAGAGAAAATCGAAATCTCTAGAAGGCAATCCATTCGATTTAAAGAGTTATTGTCACTTTAGAGGAGAGAGAAAATTGGAAGAGAGGAGATTTGAAGAGAGAAGATTGGAAGAGAGAAGAGAGGAAACTTGAAGAGAGAAGATTTGAAGAGAGAAGAGAGGAAACTTGAAGAGAGAAGATTGGAAGAGAGAAGAGAGGAAACTTGAAGAGAGAAGATTTGAAGAGAGAAGAGAGGAAAATACCTATTACCTATTACCTCATTTTTCTTGCCTAAATTTGCACCATTTCAATAAAAAATATTATTATTTTATTTGGAACATGCATTTTTCCTTGTATGTTTGCATGCATTCCTTTTCCTAACTCTGATATTTTATGTTACAAAACCTAACCGCAATAAATGACCTTGATTTCACCTCCCGAGAAATCCAAATTATCCAATTAATTCAACAAGGGCTTAGCTCCAAAGAAATAGCCAATCAATTAACACTTTCTGAAAAGACCATTACCCGTCACCTACAAAACATTGCTCAGAAAGCAGGAACCTCTGGAAAAAATGGTTTTAGAAAATTTAATTTAAATCACTCTGCGTTTATGTATGAGGGATTTATAAATATTTAAAAGAATGAAAAAATCCTTATTCTTATTTCTTTTTATTCTCTTTCCTGCTACTATCTTGGGCCAAAGACAGTTATTGAAAGTTCAATATGATCAAACTAATCAAGGTTTTGATCATCAAAATTTTAACTTATTCCTATATGAAAAATTTAGTCATTATATTTTAGATTTTGACAATGAACTATTCTTCAAAGAGTCTGAAAATAGGAAAAATGCAAGGGCAAGTAATGCCAAAAGATTCAAATACTATTTGGTAAAAGATTATAAAAATAAGTTCCTCATCAAACCATCAACGGTTGGAACTGTCAGAGATTCTTTAGGAATAATCAAATGGAAAATTGAAAAAGGGAATAAGGAAATCCTTGCTTATGCTTGCAAGAAAGCTACTTGCGAGTTCCGAGGCAGAAAGTACACGGCTTACTACACTCCCAAAATTTCAATTCCCGACGGCCCGTATAAATTTTATGGATTACCTGGTTTGATATTAGAAATTTCCTCAGAAGACCATTTTATCCATTTAGAAGCAAAATCGATCACTAAAGGAGATAATTCAATTTTTGAACTTCCTAAAACCATGTATGATAAGCACATGGATTTCAAAGAATATACTAAGAAAAAAACAGAACAATTAGAAGAATATGTGAAAAAAAGGGAAGCGAGATTACCCTTGGAAAAACAAGGATTAAAATTTAGTGCTAAAGAAGAGGAATTAGAAAAGTTTTGAATAAAACCGACATGAAAATTATTCTGAGTGTATTATTGATAAACTGTTTTTGCCAATTTTCACACGCGCAAAATCAGCTTCTGCGCGTACAATATATTGAGAATCATGAGACGTTTGGTTTTCAATTTATCAATGATTTGATTTTATACGACAACTACAGCAAAGAGGTTCGGAACGTAAATGCCTCTGCGAAAGTTCTTCCGGAGGTATATAAAGCGGCTTTGACTCCTAAAAGACCTTATGTTTTGATTAAAGATTATTCAAATAAAACGATACTTTCAAATGTACCTTATGGAAAACTTGTTGATACCATTCAACATTCCTGGGCTTTCCATGCAGAATCAAAGCAAATCCTCGGTTATGAATGTAAGAAGGCCTTAACTAAATTCCGCGGAAGAGATTATGTGGCATTTTATTGTCCATCCATTCCCATTTCAAATGGTCCTTACAAATTCCAAGGGCTACCTGGATTGATTTTGGAAGTATATTCAAGCGACAAGTTTATTCACTATACGGCTCAAAATATTTACAAAAATGAGAAGGGCCAACTCGAAATAAAAAAAGATTGGTATGATGATACCATGTCTTACGCAACATTCCAGAAAAAAAGAATTGAGGAAATGGAGGCAACTATTAGAATAGTAGAATCGAGATTGCCGCCTGAAGAACAAGGCCAGATAAAATTAAGTGCAAAAACGGAAGAAATCGAAAATGATTAATGTAAATCTAAAAGGTCTAATTCATGAAAAGAATCCTATTTTTAACTCTACTTCCTTTCATTCTTAACGCTCAAAAATCAATGATCGTTAAATATCAAAGGACAATGATATTTCCTAATATGATAGAAAAACAGGGTTTATATAACCTACATGTTTTTGATAAATCAAGTTTCTTTGTATTTCTTGGGGAAGGTAACAGCAATATTAACTCCCAAATCCCTCCTTCCAGCAATCGTTTTGACATTGTAAAAGACCTTAAAGCCAGGAAAATTTATGACCCCTCTCAATTTGGAACTATAGAAGACAGTTTGAGTTTAATGTCTTGGCAATTGGATAAGTCCCAAAAAGTGATTTTAGGATACTCCTGTAAAAAAGCTACTTGTACCTTTCGGGGGAGAAATTATGAAGCATTCTACGCAGAAAAAATACCTATTTCCAATGGGCCATTTAAGTTTGGCGGATTACCCGGTTTAATACTGGAAATATCTTCAACCGACAAATTCATTCGTTATGAGGCCGTACAAATTGATAAAACAGAAACGCCTCCTTTCCAATTTCCTACTCACTGGCTGAAAAAAACCATTTCGTTTAAGACCATGATTGAAATGGAAAAAATGGCAGATATAGAAGAAGCTAAAAAACGAGAGTCCCGCTTGCCACCAGAATACCAGGGCTTGATAATCACTACGATAACTACAGGAAGAATTGAATCTGTTCCTTAATATTTGAAATGTTGAAATTCCTAACCTACTATTTTACGATTTTTGCCTTATTGACCTTCCCCACCAAAGTCCTTTCGCAAAGTTGGAACTTAAAAGGAAGGGTTGTCAATGGAGCGAATGGACAAACGATTCCCACGGGGATTGCCATCGTGGAAGATAGCTTGGAAAATCACATCGGCTTTTCGGAAATCGAAAACGGGCATTTTAGCATCAATTTGCCCATTAGTTCCGTTCAATTAACAATCAATGCTTTGGGTTTTCATTCATTGAAACAACAACTATTTTTTGAGCCAAACAATAAAAATCCTCGTACTTTTTTTCTCCAAAAAGATAGCACCTATTTGTTACAAGAGGTGATTGTCAAACCCATGAACAAAGGCATTTATGAGTTGCCTGATACGGTTATTTATAAGGTGAAAAACCTAAAATTGCCCAGTGACCGAAAGATTGAAGATTTATTAAAACGATTACCTGGCTTGGAGGTGGATGAAAATTCGGGAATGATTAAATACCGAAACAAATATATTTCTACGGTTTTGATTGATGGAGAAAATTTGGTTGATCGAAATTATACCTTGGCAACCAAAAATTTAAATATTGATGACATTGATGAAGTTCAGGCCCTTGACCATTTTTCTGAAAACTCCATCATTAGTTCTTTAGGTAGCTCCAATGAAGTGGCACTGAATTTGACTTTTGCCAAAAAATTCACCATATCGAACAACAGCACACTCGATGCGGGTTTGGTGGAAAATCAAGCCAATGCCTTGGGAATTGTTTCCAACACAATTGTCAATACCAAAAAAGTCAAAACCTTATTGAACGGTGGTTTCAATAATTTGGGAGATAATAATTCAAAAATCAATTATACTAGTTTCCAATCGGCGGATAAAATGTATGAGCATTTACCTGAAAAGTTATTTCCCGTGGGTGGATTTTTTTTAAATAATCAAAAGCAAAAAGCCAACCGGAATCAGCAGTCGATCGGGGATCTGAGTACTTTGTTGAAATTACATAAAAACCTCAAAATCCGTTTCAATAGCATGAGTTTAAGGGATGGATATGATGTGTTTCAAAGAAGCACGAATAGTCTTTTTTTGCCTGAATTAAGTTTTGAAACATCCGATAAATATGCCTTCCAAACCCAAGTGAAAAAATGGGATAATTCAGTCTATTCAAAATTTCAATCGAATCAACATTGGATCATCGAGGGCACCTATTCATTTAATACAAGTCGCGTAAAATACACAAGTACACAAACCAGCAATGATGCATTTGGTTTTCAATCTAAGCAAAATGCCGCTTGGACAGACCGATTTATAGAATCCTTAATTACTTTCAAATTAAGTAAAAAGTCCGCCTTGCAATATCATATCAGCCACACGCGGGTAAACAACAATTACTCCTTGTCTTTCGAATATCAAATTCCTGAAAATTTAAGTCGATTGCAAGATATTGATCATTCCATTTCCATAACACAAAACTCGCTTAAGTTCATTCATGTTTTCATCCCTAAAAAAATCATCACCGAAACCAAAATAGCCGCCATTGGTCTGCAACAATTGGTGGATTCTCCCATAAAATCTTTTAGTAATTATTCGGAAAACAACATGGAAATCACCCAAAATCTAAAAGGTAATTGGGCAGATTTTACCTATTTGGTAGAGATGGGGAAAGGTAGCTATCGTTTACAAAATTTATCTGCATCAAAATTGACTGAAATGCTTAACTACCGAATTTCTTTGGGCTATAAATTTGGGGGCAAAAATATAAGCTATTCGTTCCAACAGCAGCCTAAAACGAATTATCGGAACCACATTATTTCGGACACCTTGTTTATCGATAATCGAAATTTGCGAAAAGATTCCTTGTTTGCGAATGTACCCATCAACCAAACGCATTCCATTTATCTCAACAATGATATAAAGAACGATTTCTACTACATCTTGAGTCTAAATTACAGCAAGACTGCAGCTGATTATTATGATGCGATGCAGCTTTCGAGAAGATATTCTTTGAACCAAAGCACATGGTTAAACAAACCCCTGGAGATGTTTTTTGGCCGATTGGAATTGAACTATTTTTTAAAAGCCTTATCCATTAATATCAAAGCAACGGGCGATTTCAATCGGATTTCATTTCCAATTATACTGAATGATTTTGCTCCTCAATCCAGGCAATCTACCAGCCTGCATTGGGGTTTGG